>NZ_JAYFER010000262.1:0-25632 GCF_055795065.1 Lyngbya sp. CCY1209 | reverse complement strand
GACAGTTATAAGGCTGGTCAGGGGTGCGCCCCTTATATTCACCCGAGGGGGTGAAAGCCTTACCGGGAGGCTATTTCGGGCATTTCAGTCCTATTTCACTCCCGAACGAATCGCACCGACGATCTCAAAAATACCAAAAGAGCTTTCAATTGCCTTTTTTTGGCGTTATATCGACCGCCGGAATAGTCGGGACATCACCCAATTTTCACAACTCCGGTGGTGGGAAGAGCTGCTGGCGGCCCAGACCTGAAAGCCGATCGCTTTAAGACCCACACCCGACAACTGCCATACTATTGTTGGGAACCAACTGAGGCCGGTTTCATGTCCTTTCGACCCCAACAATTGATCGTCGCCGGTGTCGCCGGACTGGTGACGGCGGTTGTCGTTGCCGCCATCGCCGTCCAACTGCGATCGCCCGGGGAACCCGACAACCCCCCCGCCACCGAATCCCCGGTTCCCGCCGCCCCGGCCGACGTCTCCGCCACTCCCGACGTCGGGCCGATGGTCGTCAAACCCCCCACCAGTGGATGTGAGATCAGCATGGCCGTGGTCGAAGATCCCGATCCCCCCCTCAACGTGCGATCGGCCCCCCAAGTTCAGGACGGCAACATCGTCGGCCAACTCCCCAACGGAACCTTCGTCTCCGTCGTGGACGAGCAAAATGGCTGGCTGCAAATCAGCGATCCGGTTCCGGGGTGGGTCGCCAAAAACCGTACCCGCAGCAGTTGCCCCAACGTCGTCCAATCGATCCAATTTTTTCCCGGCGGAAATTCCGCCCGGGTCACCGGTGAAATTATTGGCGGCGGCAGCCACAGCTACACTCGGTCAGCCGAAGCCGGACAGACCCTCACCGTCGAAAGCGAAACCTCCGTTTTCCCCCGCATTATCACCCCCGACGGACAACTTCTCGGCGAAGACCGGGCAACGGTTGGAGGACAGCAAAAATGGAGCGGACAACTCCCCACCTCCGGAACCTACACCTTCCAACTCGACTCCAATTTCAGAGGCTTTGAATACGATTTTCTGGTAATATTAGAGTAGGATTTACCCCAGCAACTTTCCCTTTGAAAGAGGGCGAAAAATTAAATTTATAGCAGTGCGCGCTCGTATAGTTACAAAACCGATAAAAGGGAGTCGGTCGTAGAGAGATTGATCATTCCCGGCCTGTTAACACATTGGGGGAACCTCGAAAACTTCAAAACTTCGATTCAAAGGGACTTTGAGTTGTACCGATTCCCTAATACCGATTCTCGAGGACCGCGCGCAGCGCTATAAATTCCAAAATTTTTATTTTAAAAAAATCCAAAACTAAGGAATTTCATCCAATCCGATATCGAGCAAATCGTACCGCTGCCAATCTTCGGCATCGAAATGCCACCACTCCGTAATTAAAGAAACAAACCCCTGTTTTTTCATCTTATATTCCAGCAGGTCGCTGTTGCGGCGGACTTGTGGTTCGTTGCCCCAATAATCCCGGGCGGCTTGTTCGGTAAAGTCGTCAAAATCCGTCGGCATTTCCAACGGTTCCCCCGTTCTCAGATCCACCAACGTCAGATCCACCGCCGCGCCGCGGTTGTGCCGCGAGCCCCGGGAGGGATTAGCAACATAGCGGGAATCGGGCAAGATTTCCCACATTTGACGGGTCACGGACCAGGGCCGGTAGCAGTCGTAAACCATCAATCCCAACCCCATATTTTCCAGGTCGTCCTGAACTCTGGAAAGGCGATCAGCGACATCGGCCCTCAGCAGACATCGGGGGACGGAGTAGAGCGATCGCCCCAAAAAATTATTGGATGTTGCATAGCGGATGTCGAGGCGAATATTGGGATTGACCGACTCGATATCGACCAATCGATCCGCATTTGAAACGCGGTTATAACTTTCGACGAGACCGGGGGGTTTCTGCGCCACTTCCGCCGCCGCGATCGATTGGGAAATGCTATCCAATTCTGGAGTCGAATGAGGGAGGAAAATCGACGAGAAAAAAGCCAGAAAAACCGAACCGATGAAAATGCCAATTCTGGGGAACATTTTAGAATACCAATTCTCAAGTTAAGATGGCGGAGAAGAGGCAAAAATCGGGGGAGGTTGCGGAGAAACCGGGTTTCTGATGGTGCCTCGAATTCAAACCCACGCTGGAGATAGAAACCCGGTTTCCAGACCGACACCCGACACCCCAATTCTCAGATATTCAACCGCTGATAAATTTCATCCAAGTGTTTGAGATGATGTTGCGGGTCGAAACAGGCTTCGATTTCTTCCGGTGACAGATAATTTTTGACGGTCTGATCTTGGGTGATTAACCCGTGAAAATCTCCGTCGGTTGTATTCCAAGCCTGGTGGGCGCAGGATTGGACGACGCGGTAAGCCTCTTCGCGATTCATGCCTTTTTCAACCAAGGTGAGTAAGACCCGCTGGCTGAAAACGACGCCACCATAGAGGTTCATGTTCCGCTTCATGTTTTCGGGATAAACCAGGAGATTTTTCACCAAATTGGTGATTTCCACCAACATGAAATGGGTGACGATGGAGGCGTCCGGTAAAATCATCCGTTCAACGGAACTGTGGGAGATGTCCCGTTCGTGCCAGAGGGCGACATTTTCCAACGCCGCGATCGCGTGCCCCCGGACGACCCTCGCCAGTCCCGTCAGGCGTTCGCTGCGGATCGGGTTGCGCTTGTGGGGCATGGCCGACGATCCCTTTTGGCCCCGGGCGAAATATTCTTCGACTTCCAACACGTCCGTCCGCTGCAAGTTGCGGATCTCGACGGCGAACCGTTCGATGGAGGCGGCCAACAGCGCCAGGGTTTGGACATATTCCGCGTGGCGATCGCGGGAAATGACCTGGGTAGATGCGGTGTCGGGTTGCAATTCCAACTTCTGGCAGGCGATCGCTTCCACCCTCGGATCGACGTTGGCGTAGGTGCCGACGGCGCCGGAAATTTTACCCACGGCGATCTGTTGGCGGAGGTGGACGAGGCGTTCCCGGTTGCGGCAGACTTCCGCCAGCCACCCGGCGAGTTTGAAACCGAAGGTGATCGGTTCGGCGTGGATGCCGTGCGATCGTCCGATCATGACGGTGTTTCGGTGCTGCTGCGCCTGGTAGCGGATCGCCTGGGCCAGACTTTCCACCTGTTCGAGGAGTAAATCGGTGCTGGCGACCAGTTGCAGGGCCAGGGCGGTATCCAAAACGTCCGAACTGGTGAGTCCGAGGTGGATGTAGCGTCCCGCGTCTCCCACATATTCATTCACGTTGGTCAGGAAGGCGATGACATCGTGGCGCACTTCGGCTTCAATTTCCAGGACGCGATCGGGGTCAAAATTGGCCTTGGCTTTGATTTCTTCCACGGCTTCCATCGGAATGTAGCCCAGTTCCGCCTGGGCTTCGCAGGCTGCAATTTCCACCCGCAGCCAGGTTTTCAATTTGTAAGTGTCCGTCCAGAGGTCGCCCATTTCGGGCAAAGTATAACGTTCAATCATCTTGATTGGTCAAGTTTTATTTTGTTAAAGGCGGTTTCCCAACAGCAAGCTCTGAGGGGGTTAAGATACTTCGGGTCGGTCTGGTAATTGAGCAAATTTCACCGATACCCCGCCCGATCCAACCGTATTATTCTGACATATCGCGCCACCTGGGGGGAGTGGGGGGCAACGGTCAAGCTTCGGTAAGCGGAGGTAAGCGGAGGTAAGCGGAGGTAAGCGGAGGTAAGCGGAGGTAAGCGGAGGTAAGCGGAGGTTGAATTGGGGGTGGACAGGCACGGAGGCAGAGCCCCTACAATCTAAAATTAGGGCGCAAGCCAGGGGCCCCTACAATCTAAAATTTCCGATTCCCGACTCCCGACTCCCGACTCCCTATTCCCCACACCCGACACCCTACACCCGATCGCGAAAGGAATTGCGCTAGAATCTACCATGCCCGCCCCCTAGCCGATCGCGCCATGTCCGTCAGCCTGCCCGCCAAAATTGAAGCCATCCTGTATCTGAAAGGTCAAGCCCTGTCCCTTTCGGAGATCGTGCAGTTGGCGGAGTGCGATCGCGCCGCGGCGGAGGACGCCCTGATCCAACTCATGTCCGACTACGCTCACCGGGACAGCGCCCTGGAAATCACCGAAACCCGCCAGGGCTACAGCCTGCAACTGCGGGAGGCCTACGCCGGCCTGATCCACACTTTGGTCCCGCCGGAATTGGGGGTGGGGGCGCTGCGAACCCTGGCCGCGATCGCCTTAAATGGAGGCATCACCCAAACGGATTTGGTGGAGTTGCGCGGGTCCGGGGCCTACCAGCACGTCCAGGAACTGGTGCATTTGGGATTCGTCACCAAGCGACGGTCTCCCGAGGGACGGTCCTATTGGCTACAGGTGAGCAAAAAATTCCACCAATATTTTCAAGTCGATCAACTCCCCCAGCAACTTTCGCTACAATTGCGGCCCAATTCGGCAGACGATCCCTCACCATCGGGCGCGATCGATTAAACTGGAAATACATCAGACCAGACACTCAGAGTCACCTCATGGTTTTTAATTCCGACTTCATTCCGTCCAATGACCAGGAAACCTCCGAGAACCCGCTTTTGAGCTACCTACAACACCAGCACCCAGATGTCTTGGCTCACGTCGCTCAATCTGCGAGTCCGGAGATCAAAGAAATTATTTCGAGAAATGTCCAGGGGTTGGTGGGGGTCTTGCCTTCGGATGACTTTGACGTGCAAATCACCACAAACCGGGAAAATCTGGCGGGGTTGCTGGCTTCGGCGATGATGACGGGTTACTTCCTGCGGCAGATGGAACAGCGGATGCACCTGGAAGAAAACATTTCGGGAACCGCATCCCCCCGCTCCCACTCCGGTTCCTCCGACTTCTAAGCCGCCGTCAGTCGATCGCCGATAGGGCTGATGCCGGAAAGGTCGCCGCCTTCACTTTCAGGGTTTGAACTTTGCCGAGGCGGTTGATCTCCACGTCCAACTCTTCACCGACCGCGATCAGTTCCATCTGTTCTTGAACTTGAGTCGGGGTGTTGACGGCGATGCCCCCGACCTTCTGGATGATATCGCCCTTGACGATACCCGCGATCGCGGCGGGGGAGTCTTCCACGACCCGCACCACCAGCACCCCCCGATTTTCCGTCAACTTCAGATCGAGTTGCTGGCTCATCTCCTCTTTGAGGGTGGCGTTGAGTTCCACCATTTTGACGCCGAGGTAAGGGTGATCCGCTTTTCCTTTTTCAAATAGCTGGTCAGCGATCCGCAGGGCCGTTTCGATGGGAATGGCAAATCCCAACCCCTGGGCATTCGCCCGGATGGCGGTGTTGACACCGATCACCTGGCCGCGATCGTTCAACAGGGGTCCGCCGGAGTTGCCCGGATTGATGGCCGCGTCCGTCTGGATGAAGCGCACCCGCTTATCGGGGATGCCGACCTGGGAACTCGATCGCCCCGTGGCGCTGATGATGCCGACGGTGACGGTATTATCCAAGCCGAGGGGGTTGCCGATGGCGATCGCCCACTGGCCGGCAACGATGCGGTCGGAGGTGCCGATGGGCGCCGTGGGCAGGTCCCGCGCCTCAATTTGGACGACCGCGATGTCGGTGAGATCGTCCACCCCCTTGACCCGGCCCTCGAACACCTGGCCGTCCTTGAGCGTCACCCGCACCACGTCCGCCCCATCCACGACGTGGGCATTCGTAATCAGACGGCCGTCGGAGCTGATGATGAACCCCGAACCGGTCCCCCGCTGCAGCCGTTCGTGTTCGGGGGGAACGCGATCGCCGAAAAACCGCTTGAACAGGGGATTGTTGAAGGCATCCGGCACGTTTTTGGCCACTCTGCGGGCCGCGTCGATGCGGATCACCGACGGCCCCACCCGCTCCACCGCTTCGGCAATGAAATTGGGGCTGCTGCGATCGACGACCCGACTTTCCGGCATCGGAAGTTGCGTCTGGGGCGCAACGGGCCGGACAACCGGAACGGCCGGAGAATTGGATGCCGGATAATTGCCGTGCAAATGACGAGAGCCGAGCCACCCCGTACCGCCCCCGATGGAAAGTAAAGCCAAATATACAGTCAACTGTTTGAAAGATAAGTCCATCTCTACGTTCCGACCCGATCGGTCGTCTCTACTAAAACATCCACCGGAGTCGTCGGGAATTGACCGCCGGGGGAAATCGTTGTGGAGAAAGCCACGATCCCAAACCGAACGGCGATCGCTGTTCCGATGGAGATTGAATTGAGCCGAGGGCTTCACACCGATTCCCCGCGCCGATTCTCGAAACTCGACTCTCTCGCAGAAATTGGGAGTCGCGTCCGGAGTCGCGAGGACGCAATGAGCTTGATATCAAGCCATTCTCTATTTACTAATATCCCCTCTAATCCCAAAATCTTCAACCTCTCGTCAAATTTCCATCGGTTCGGGGGAGGCAGAAGGCTGGAATTTTCGCCGTCGCGGGCGGTCGGCTGAAAGCTGAAAGCCCGTAGCCGAAAGCGATCCCGGCGGGGCGACGGCATCCGACCGGAAGAATTTGATATGATGTGGGGGCGATTCTCCGGGAGTCCCGATTCCCCCGCGCCCACTGATTTGACACGCTCCCCGTCAATTCTGCCGGTCCGGCAATTTTCAATCCCATGAGATCCGCCCGGAGTCGGGGTGTCGGGAAAAATTGACAATTATCAATTATCAATTATCAATGATCAATTATCAATTATGATCTTCCGACTGCTTTCGCTCTCACGCTACTGGCCGGTTTGGATATGGACTGCGATATCGAGTCTGTCCGGTTTGGCGATTGCCCCCCCGGCGACGGCAGATCTCTTTTTCCGGGAAGCCGAGGCAGTCTGCCCCGTCCCGGTACTCTCCCGCCTCCGCCGCCATCGCATCGCCCCGGGGGAAACCCTCGAAAGTATCGCCCGACAATACGACCTGATCCCGGCGACGCTGATGGGCATGAACCCCAGCCTGCGGGGCGGTGAAGCCCCAGCCGGAGAAGAAATTGTCGTCCCCCCCTACAACGGAATTCGCGTCGAGGTGCGGCCCGGGCAGACCTGGCAGGAGATCGCCCGCACTCACGGGGCGCGGGCCGACGTCATTTTTGAGGTGAACGGCTGCGATCGCAACCCCGCCGTGGTGTTCGTCCCGGGGGTGAACTGGACTCCCGGGGGCACCGCGCCACCCGCCCCCGCCGTCAGGTCCGGTTCCCCGCTGCCGATCCCGGCGACGGTGGCATTTCGCTACGGGTGGCAGTTGCACCCCGGCACGGGGGAGGTCGTCTTCCACGGGGGCATCGACCTGGCCGCGGCGGTGGGCACGCCGGTTTTGTCCGTGGTCGAGGGGGTGGTGGCCTTCGCCGGATTCCGGGAGGGCTACGGCAACGTGGTGGTGGTCAACCACGCCCAGGGCAAACAAACTCGCTACGCCCACCTTTCGGAGATGAGCGTCCGGGCCGGCCAGCGTTTGGCTTCGGGCCAGCGTTTGGGGGCCGTCGGACAGAGTGGCAGACCGGACGGCGATCGCCCCCACCTGCACTTTGAAATTCGCTACAATTCGGATCTGGGATGGGTCGCCGAAGATCCCGACCCCTATCTGGATCTGGGCAATTCGGATCGCTGGTACAGCCGCCGCGATCGCGGACGATAAGACCGAACCGATGTTTTGAGAAAATCGGACGTGGGAAATGGAAAAAAGAAGCCGGGGAACCCCTGTAGAAATTCGGCGGGGAGAAACATTTCACATTCCGCACACTCTCCGAGCCGGATGAATCTCAATCCCATGGAAAATTGCTATATTTTGGTGAACCCGGATATCACCGCCCTTCACCGAAGCGTATTATTAACATCCCGACCGACAGGAGACAATCATCGATGATTCGCCAACGTTCGACCCCCTGGATTCAGCAAAAATCCCGCTTCATCATCGCCGGGATCGGAGCCTTCGGCGCCGCGATCACCGCCTACCTGGCGGCGACGAAACTGGCCGGGGGAACCGCCGCCTGTCCCGTGGAGGGCTGCGACAAGGTGTTGGAGAGCCCCTATGCGGAAGTGTTCGGCCTGCCGCTGGCCCTGTTCGGCTTTTTGGCTTACGTTTACATGATCGTCATGGCGGTGGCGCCGCTGTTCGTCAATGCGGAAACCCAGAAAGGGTTGCGGACGAAGCTGGAACACTGGACCTGGCTGCTGATGTTCGTCGGGTCGGCGTCGATGGCGATCTTCAGCGGCTATCTGATGTATATCATGGCTTTTGAAATTCAGTCGCTGTGCGTCTACTGTATCGCCTCCGCGATCGCCGCGCTGAGTTTGCTGGTGCTAACCCTCGTCGGCCGCGACTGGGACGACGTCGGACAACTGGTTTTTATCGGCCTCATCGTGGCGATGGCGACGATCATTGGCACCCTGGCCGTTTACGCCCCCATTAACAACCCCTCCCTCGGAGAAGGAGGCCAGGGAAGTTACAACATCTCCACGACCTCCAACCCCTCCAATATCGCCCTCGCCGAACACCTGACCGACGTGGATGCCGTCATGTACGGGGCGTTCTGGTGCGCCGCCTGCAAAACCCAAAAAGAATTGTTCGGACGCCAAGCCGCCGCGGCTATCCCCTACGTCGAATGCGACGCGGCGGGTCAAGATCCGCAGCCAGACCTGTGTCGGTCAAAAGGAGTTCGGGCCTATCCGACGTGGGAAATCGACGGCCAAATGTATTCCGGCGTCATCTCGCTGCAAGAGTTGGCCGACCTCAGCGGTTACACGGGCCCCCGAGATTTTGGCAATTAGGGAGTCGGGAGTCGGGAGTCGGGAATCGGGAATTAATAATTATTAATTGTTAATTATTAATTTTCCCGGTGTAAATCTTTGACCGCCGGTCCCCGCAGCAGTTGGCCGTCAATGTCGAAGCGGGAACCGTGGCAGGGGCAGTCCCAACTCTTCTCGGCGGGGTTCCAGGCGACGATGCAGGCGAGGTGGGGGCAGACGGCGGAGACTTGGTGCAGGTGTCCGGCTTCGTCGCAGTAGGCGGCGATCTTGTTGCCGTTGACGGTCATCAATTCGGCGTTGCCGGGGGAGAGATCGTCGGGGGATTTGAACAGGCCTTTGAGACGATCGCCGAACCAGCGCATCCCCACGTCCAAATTCTCTTTGACGGATTCTTGGCTGACGAAGGGGGTGGGGCGCAGGGAGTCGTAAAGGTCGGCCCAGGGATTTTTGACCCCCAAAATCAGGTCGGAGAGGATCATCGCCGAGAGGGTGGATTTGCTCATGCCCCAGAGGCTGAAAGCCGTAGCCACGTAGATGTGGTTGTTGGCGGGGGTCAGCCGGCCGATGTAGGGGAGGCGATCGAAGGACACCATGTCCTGGGTGGACCAGCGGTATTCGGTGGGGACGCCGAACTGGCTTCGCACGAATTCGTCCAGGCGCCGGTAGCGGTCGTCGGTGTCGGAGGCTTCCCCGACCTTGTGTCCCCCGCCGCCGACCAACAGCAACAGACCGCCATCGGGGTGGGGGGTGGTGCGGATGGATTTGGTGATCTCGCCCGCCCCGATGAACATCCCGCCGGGATCTTTGTCCGCGTCGATGCGGGCGCCGATCAGGTAGGACCGTTTGGGGTAGGATTTGGCGAAATAGAGGCCCTGGTCGAGGATCGGCAGATTGGTGGCGACGATGACATCGGTCGCGGTGACGGTGGGGCCGTTTTTGGTGATCACGCGGCAGGGCTGTTCTTCTTCGACGGTCATGACCCGGGTATTTTCGCAGATGACGCTGCCATCCCCGTGGACGGTTTTCGCCAGGTGCAGGATGTATTTGCGGGGGTGGAATTGGGCCTGATTGTCAAATCGGACGGCGCCGGTGATGGGGAAGGGGAGGTTGGCTTCCGTCACGAAGGAGGCGGGTAGCCCCAGTTTGAGGGCCGCTTCCACTTCCGCCTCGATTTTTTCGCGATCGCCGGCCGTGGTGGCGTAGACGTGGGCGTTTTTGCGTTCAAAATCGCAGTCGATATTTTCTGCGGCGACGAAGGAGGCTACCTGTTCGACCGCGGCTTGGTTGGATTCTCCGTAGAGGCCCGCGCCGTCCGCGCCGATTTTTTCGATCAGGTCGGCGTAGATGAGATGGTGTTGGGAGGTGAGTTTGGCGGTGGTGTGGCCGGATGTGCCGCGGGAGATGCGATCGGACTCCAAGACGGCGACGGTTTTGCCGGCCTGTTTGAGCAGTTTGGCGGCGGTGATGCCCACCAGACCCGCCCCGACGATGGCGACATCAACGGAGAGATCTCGGGTGAGGGCGGGATAATTGGTTTCTGGGGTCGAAGCGATCCAAAAGGAGGCAGCTTTTCCGGGTAGGCCGCTCATGGGGGGTTCCTCCACGTCATTTGATAACTGTTTGATAACAACGACATTGTAGGGAGGGCGGGCGACCGGGCTTATCTATCGGCGGGGGGAGCGGGTGCGAATTTCTATCTCCGGAGAGAGACGGGGCGATCGCTCGTCGTCCGGCTGTGGCTTTCATTCGATCGACGAGTCTCGCGATCGCTCCGTTTGGGCGACAGAGGATTGGGAGGCTTCCTGTTGTTTTTTCCTGCGGGCTAACTCCGCTTTTTTCTGCCTGAGGGCCAGTTCCTCTTTTTTCTGCTTGCGGGCCAGTTCTTCGTTCATGGTCTTGATCAGCCAGTAGCTGATCGCCAAGGCAAGGCTCGCACCCGCCAGGGCGATCAGATCGATTTTTGCATATTTATTAGGGTCGAAAATTATAATTTTTCTGGACACGGCAATTAAAGCCGTCACCACGACCAACTCGACTTGGACGATGTGCTTTTTTAAATAGGCGGTGACATTTTCTAACAATTCCAATGCGATTAAAATATTGAGAAATAATCCAAAAATATCGATCAGGGTCGTATTGAAAAATCCGACGGGTTCCGAGTGGAGCAAATCCACCGACAAAACCCGCACCAAATCGATCAGAGACACCAAGATTACGGCGATCAATGCCAGGGATAAAACTTTGGATACGAAGTTCTCGATCCAGTGGATTAATTCCATAAAGTTTTCGTCTTTAAATCCGGTCGAAACGGTGTGAAAAAATTTTTTGAGCATCGAATAATGGATGGGGTAAATATGGGGGATTGAAATTGAGAGACCAGAGGGTCAAAAAACCGGTGGCGATCCGATCTCAGATACCCGAATGGACGAACCTCGTTGAACCTTATTTCCTCAAAAGAGTCCCGGCGATCGCCGAGATTGGGCGGGCGATATGATCCCCTTGAGTTACTGTTATCACGTTTTGACGCGACATACAATAGATTAAATTGCCGATCGCGTTACCGTTGACTCAATTGATATGATGGCGTTCCGATTCCGCATTATCCCGGGGTCGATAGTCAACCGATGTCCGGGCATTTTCGATCGCCCAAATTCGACCGGGATTGTCCGAGACACCGTAAAAAATTTGGAAGCCCAACCGATCGCGATCGAGGCATTTTTGCACCAGTTGCGCCAGATCCCGGGGGCTGCACCAGGTTTTGAGGGTGCGCTTGCCCTCGGGACGGTCCAAAAACGAACCGATCCGCAGGCAAATCACGGACATCCCGTATTTGTCGGCGTAAAACCGTCCCAACGCCTCGCCGAACACTTTCCCCACCCCGTACAGGGAATCGGGGCGGACGGGCATCTCCGGGGTGATCCGTTCCTCCCCCGCCACCTCCCGCCATCCGGAAACGTGGTTGCTGCTGGCGTAAATAATTTTGCCGACTCCCGCCCGCCTCGCCGCTTCAAAAACGGTGTAAGTCCCGGCGATCGAACTGCCGTAAACGTCCTCCCAGGGCTGTTTCGGATCGGGATTTCCCGCCAGGTGAATGACGGCATCCACCCCCGCCATCGCCCGAAATACCGCATCGAAATCCGTCACGTCCGCCGCGATCGCGTCCTCCACCTCGGAAATGGGTTTAAGATCCAAGCAGCGGAAGTGATAGTGACGGGCTAAAATTTGGCGGAGCGATCGCCCGATCCGCCCCGCCGCACCCGTGACCAAAACTGTTCTCATTGTCAAGTGGGGAACGTTACATTGAGCTTAATTTTAACTCCTATTCAGCACGATGCTCACTCTTCTAGAAAATCCCATTCTTAGGTTATACTTAAACCTGATCGGATGGGCTTTGGTCGGATTCCTCCTGGGGCGCAAACTCCCCCCAAAAACCTCCAAATATCTGGGTCAATTTCTCTACTGGGTCGGCGTCCCGGTGGGCATCATCGCCTTCATGCGGGGTGCGAAGATCTCGGGATACATTTGGGTGGCGCCGATCGCCGGGTGGATCGCCATGTTGGTGGGGGCGATCTTCGCCCGCCTCTGGATCGAATTGGAAATCAGTGACGAACGCACCAAAGCGATCGCTTCGGGCATTGACGCCCCCGAAGATGCCCCGGATCAACCCACCTTTGAAACCGCCTGGGATCGGCCGACGCAGGGCAGTTTTTTGTTGGCGATGATGGTGGGAAATACCTCCTATCTCGGCTTTCCAGTGGTGCTCTCCCTGATCGGGCCGGAATATTTCCTGTGGGCGGTTCTTTACAACACCCTCGCCACCAGCCCCGGACTGCACGGCATCGGTTACGCGATCGCCTCTTATTTCGGAAATAATTCCACAAATCAACCCCGAAAAGGTATCTTACCAGTGATTTTAGGCAATCCGGCGCTGTGGAGTTTCGGCTTCGGTTTTCTATTCCGAAATGTCCCCCTCCCGGACCTCGCCGAACGGAGTTTGAAGCTGTCCGCCTGGGGTGTCGTCACGTTGTCGATTATCATGATCGGTTTTCAACTCAGCTACCTGGGCGTCGTGCGGGAATTCGGGCGGGCGTCGATTTGTCTGGCGATTAAAATGGTGGTGGTTCCTTTGGTGGTGGGGACGGGTTTGATGTTTTTCGGGGTGACGGGTTGGCCGCGGTTGGCGATCGTTTTACAGATGGGAATGCCGCCGTCCATCGCGACGGTAATTTACGCCACCGCCTACGGCCTCGATCGCGATTTATCCGTCGCCACCGTCGCTTTTGGTTCGGTGGGTTTATTGCTCACTTTACCCGTCTGGCTGTGGTTATTCGCACCTTAAGCGGAGGAGGCGGAGGAGGCGGGGGAAGCGGAGGTTGAATTTGGGGTAGGCAGGCACGGAGGCACTGCCCCTACAACTCGGAATTGAGAGAATCTAAAATCTAAAATCTAAAATCTAAAATTCCCTATTCCCTATTCCCTATTCCCTCAAAATTAAGTCGGTGGCGTGATGAACGATACAGTCGAATTCTGATTCTTTGATGGTAGCCGGATCGCGATATCCGAGGTGGACGCGATCGCAGGTTTTACAACTAATGCCTTCGGCTGATAAAATCACTTTAATTCGCTGCAAATGCTGGCCGACACGGATCATGTGGCTGGCGACGAGGGGGTTATTTAACTGGCCGGAATCCACCCAGGATTTTATTTTTTCTGGAATGGCATAACCGAAGGTTTCGATCATCTCGCCGTGGGTTGAAGAAATTCCCTCTTTCAACTTCCCCCGCACCACCAGTGTCCCGCCATCTTTGACGATCGCACCACAATTATAAACCGCCTTTGCCGCCTGCCAAAAATCGGCGCTTTTATCATCGACGATCGCCAACAAATTCTCGCAGGGTTCCACTGATTTTAAGAAAAATTTCGCACTCAATTCTGACGCTTTGTGGTAAGATGAGAATAAATCCCCCGCGAATAAACCCACAATTCCGGCGGGGAGGGTGACGAAATTAACCGAAACGAAAGTTGCCGGAAATTTTTGCATCGCCAAAGCGCCCACCCGATGCAATATCTCCCGGATCGGGTTGGCGACTTTTGCGATAATTTCCTCGCCGGGAAACAGATTACTTTTCCAGTGGGTGTAGTCGATAATCGCTGTGTTGGCAATTCCCGGACAGAGATATTTTGCACCGCCGGAAAATCCGACCACCCGATGGGGAAAGACGCTGCCCATCGAAATCACCAGATCCGCCCCGGCTAACGCCCGATTCAGCTTCACCGAAACGCCGTCTATTTCGCCGATTTCAATTAATTGGCTGTCGTCAAAGGCATTATGATTGAAAAGCCCGATCGCCCCCGCTTCCGACTCCGACAATCCCAATTTATCCAGCATTTCAGTCCGGGTCATGGGGCGGTGGGTGCCCAGGGCGAAGACGACCGAAATTTGGCGGGATTGGGATTGCAAAAATTGCAGGAATCGCGGGAAAAATTGGGCGATGGGGGTGGATCGGGTCACGTCTTCGCAGATAATTAAAGTGCGATCGCTCACCCGATCTAACCGTGCCATATAATCCGCCAATTGGCGGATTATTTCATCGGCGGACAGCAACGGAACCGGATCTAAATCGACAACTTTCACCCGGCAATTTTACTCCATCGAATTGGGCGCGATCGGCCGGACAAAACTGCTGTTCGCCCGCACGAAACAGGTCGTCGCTTCCCCATTTTTATCGGTCGTTTTGACATACAGCCAGGGCTGTTGCTGCGTATCAAAAACGAGGCCCAACCCGGCTGGACCCGGAATGGTTTGGAAATCTTGCCCCCGTTCCAGAGTCGCCACCACCGGCCAGTTGCGGATGTCGAGGGAAACGTTGCGGGTGTTGAGTTCTTCCTCGCTGATGTCCGCCATGCGACAGTTGAGGCCGTCGGGGTCCGGATCGACGGACTCCCAAGTGGTATGGGGCGATCGCCCAAAATTGCCGTTTTCCAGGGGTTGGGGGAGGGTCGTCTGGGGGGCGGCAGGCATGGGACGGGGGCGGGGCCGATCGCCCAAAGAACCGCCGGGAGTGGGGATGGGTTGGACAAAACGGCTGTTCGCCCGGACGAAACAGTTCCTCGGCGCCCCCGCCTCGTCGGTGCGATCGACATAAATCCAGGGCCGATCTTCGGTATCGTAAACGACTCCGAAGCCGGCCGGTCCGAGTTCGATCTGAAAATCTTCTCCCCGTTCCAGGGTTCCCACCACCGGCCAGTTGCCGATATCGAAGCTGAAATTTCGATCGGTCATATCCCGGGTGATGAGTTCGTCGTAGTTCTCGATCCCCTCTGCCATCCGACAGTTCAAGCCGTTGGGGTCGGGATCGACGACTTCCCAAGTGTTATGGGACGATCGCGAAAAGTCGCCGCCTTCTCCCGGTTGCGGCAGGGGTCGATCGCTCTCCGGCGGCCGCAGGGGCCGATTCTCGTCGGGTTGCGGCAGGGAAATCCGTTCCTCGATCTCCGGCGGGGAACCGGCGGGGGCGACGGGGACATCATCATTTCGGACCGGTTCCGCTTGAGTCCGGGGGAAGTTATCGCAGGCGATCGCACCGATGCCCACGATTCCCAAAACTGCCAGCAAACCGAGTTTTTTCAAGGTTGGGTTACTCATACATTGGCGTACAATTCGACGGGTTCTCCGGTGAGGCTAAATGCCCGCACTTCGGTGATCTTCACCTTCACCAGCCGCCCCTTGAGTTCCGCCAAATCCCCTTTAAAAAAGGTGAGGCGATTGCCCCGGGTTCGCCCCATCACCTGGGTCGGATCTTTGGGATTGTGCCCCTCGACGAGCACTTCTTCGACGCGATCGCAATACCGCCGCGATCGCTCCGCCGCTTTCACCGCCACTAACCGATTCAACCGTTGCAGGCGATCGGCTTTCACCTCCTCGGAAAGCTGATTTTCCCACACCGCCGCCGGGGTTCCCGGACGGGGAGAATAGGCGGCGGTGTTCAACTGGTCGAACCCGATATCTTCGACTAATTTTAGGGTATTTTGAAACTGTTCTTCCGTCTCCCCCGGAAAACCCGCGATCGCGTCCCCACTGATCGCTGCGTCGGGAATATACTTGCGGATGGTATCGATAATCCGGCGATATTTTTCGTGGGTGTAGCCGCGTGCCATCGCTTTTAAAATATCATTATCCCCGGACTGAAACGGGATGTGGAAATGTTCGCACACCTTGGGCAGTTCCGCACAGGCCCGAATTAACCGTTCTGTAAAATAGCGGGGGTGGCTGGTGGCGAACCGGATGCGATCGATTCCCGGCACGTCGTGGACGTAGTACAGCAAATCCGTCAGGGTGTGTTTGTGGCGCCCGTCCGGGGTGGAACCGGGCAGATCTCGCCCGTAGGCGTCGATATTCTGCCCCAGCAGTGTCACTTCTTTGTAACCCTGTCGCCCCAACTCCTCCATTTCCGCCCGGATGGCTTCGGGGGTGCGGGACTGTTCGACTCCCCGCACGCCGGGGACGACGCAGTAGGTGCAGCGTTCGTTGCAACCGTAAATCACGTTAACCCAGGCCGTAACGTCGCTGTCCCGGCGGGGTTTGGTGATGTCTTCGACAATGTGGATGGGTTCGGTGGCGACGACCTGGGACCCGTCGAGCACCTGTTCTAACAGGTCCCGCAGGCGGTTGGCGTGTTGGGGCCCCATGACCAGATCCAGTTCCGGAACCCGCCGCATCAGGCTATCTCCCTCCTGCTGGGCGACGCAGCCGGCGATCGCCAAAATTAAATTGGGATTCTCCTGCTTGCGTTTCGCCTGCCGTCCCAGGTAGGAATAGACTTTCTGTTCGGCATTGTCGCGGATGGTACAGGTATTGTACAGGACGATATCGGCGTCGTTGGGATCTTCGACGAAGGTGAGCCCCATTTCGTCCAAAATGCCGGCCATGCGTTCGGAGTCGGCTTTGTTCATCTGACAGCCGAAGGTGGTGATGTGGTAATTGCGGGGGGTCGTGGTCATCTGCAATTGGGTATTAACGATGAATTGGGGGGGTGGTAGGGAATGGGTAATCGGGAATGGGGAATAGGGGATGGGGAATGGGGGATGGGGAATGGGGATGTCGGAACCGGCAACCGGGGACATTGGGAACGGCAACCGGGGACGGTTGCCCCTACGGATTTTCCCTACACCCTACACCCTACACCCTACACCCCACACCCTAATTCTTGCCAAATCACTATTATAATTCAGGGGTTCGGTGTATCTGGGGTTCCCCATGTCGAAGCGGACTGAAGTTTTGCTCGTCGGTGCGATCGCGCTCCTCTCTTTGACCGTGGCGACGGCCTACACCCATTTTGAGCTTTCCATACTGACGGGTTTGATTTTGGCGATCGCCTCGAAGGGAATGCGGAAGAATTAGGGTTGGGAAATTTTAGATTTTGGCGGGCCTTGTTAAAAACGATATGGCGATCGGAAACCATTTGTTGCGTTTGCGCCCTGCCGACCTCGATCGAGAGTGGATAATTCTGAAAAGATTCTAAAATCCATAAAATCGGCCGAGTTGGGGTGCTATCGTATTGATAATAATTCCCAGATGTTGTTGGCGTCGCGCCGATTGTGATCGACGGCGGACAATTCTGATAAAAATTCTAAAATTCTCTAGCAAAGATTCTCAAATCTCCTGATAATAAAGATTCTAAAGTCGTGAAATTGCCTGAATCGGGGTGCTATAATTGACAATTATTTCTAATAACCCTGAGCAACAAATGAAAAAAGAGTCCGAGAAGAGAGACAGTTTTTGGCGATCTGTCTCCAAAAGCCCCGAGAAAAAGGCTTCCGGGAATACGCCGGCCAAGGTGGCGATCGCTTTAGGTCTGTGTCTGTCTGCCATAGCGGCGATCGCGGTGTGGCAGCGAGAACGAGAAACCCTCGCCATCGAGTTGCAAGAAAGAACGGAGAACTTGAGAAGCGCCCTACAAGAACAAATCGATCGCAACCCGGATTTTAGCGGGGGTAATGTCTCGGTGGGAGAACTGCTGGAGGCGACTTTACCGGGGCAAGTGCTAGAGGATCTCAATATTTACATCTACCGAGAGCGCGCGGATGGTAAATTTCAACCCCTGGCGTTTTACGAATTTAACACCCACAGGCTAATTGTCGATCGCCTCGACCCGCCCAAACTTTCCGGAAGGGGATGGCTTTGTCCGGAATTCGGCGTTGCTTCGAGTTCTTCGACCGGTCGGGTTTTTCGCCAACTCAGACAAACTCAGACGACGGGGAAACCTTGCAAGCGGACGCTATCGGTGGGCGGCGATCAGCAGTGGTTTTTCTTATTACTGCCAACGCCGGCATATCTGGCCCCTTACAAATATTGGCAAAGCTGGGGAACGTTCCTCGGCGGTTTAATTTTAACGAGTCTGCTGGCTACCTATCTGCTGGCGTCGGGGCGCTACACTCAACAGGTGGAAGAATTGGCGGAAGAACGGACGATCAAAGCCCGACAACTGCAAAAAGCCCTAGAAGAATTGCAGGAAACTCAGGGGATGCTGGTTCACAGCGAAAAAATGTCGAGCCTCGGTCAAATGGTGGCGGGTATCGCCCACGAAATCAACAATCCAGTCAACTTTATTTCCGGCAATATTTCCTGTACGAAAGAATACATTCAAGATCTGTTAAACCTGATCAAAATTTATCAAAAAAATTATCCCAATCCCCGCCCGGAAGTCGAGGAATTTAGTTCGGAAATCGATTTGGATTTCCTGGTTGAAGATTTGCCAAAAATATTAAATTCGATGCAAGTCGGAGTCGATCGCATCTCCCGAATCGTCCTCTCGATGCGAAATTTTTCTCGTCTGGATCGGGCTGAAATGCAGGCGGTCAACTTGCACGAAGGAATCGAGAGTACCTTGTTAATTTTAAACAATCGTTTTCAAGCCAAATCGGGTAGTTGTGGCATTCAACTTGTCAAAGAATACGGGGAGTTACCCTCGGTTGAATGCAATGCCGGCCAACTGAATCAGGTTTTTATGAATATCGTTGCCAACGCAATAGATGCCATAGAAAGCCACGACAAAAAACGCTCCCCCGAGGAGAAAAAAGCCGATCCCAGTCGGATTGTTATCAAGACATCTTTGGGTTCCGCCTCCGACAGTCCCCCGGCTGTAACGGTGACGATTGCGGATAACGGTCCGGGGATTCCCGCCGAGATTCAACAGAAAATTTTCGACCCATTTTTTACGACAAAACCCGTGGGCAAAGGCACGGGTTTGGGAATGTCGATCGCCTACAAAATTGTGGTCGAAGGACACGGCGGCACGATTCGCTGTCGGTCGGAAGTAGGCCGGGGAACTGAGTTTAAAATCAACCTCCCCATCCGACAAGTTTACAGAGAAAAAAAACCGAATTCGATCGGGGTAGCCGTGGCTTAAATTTTTGAAAATTGGAGGTCGTCAAAAAACATCTGATAAACCATTTCAGCGGTCAATTTTTCTGCACAACAATTTTTGCAGGCGGACTTGCCGGAAAAAATCGATCGCATTCTCTGGGAAACCGGGGTAGATGCGAGGTGTTTGCATCTGGAAATTACGGAGAGTAGTTTTCTGGATGGAGAGGGAGCGATCGCTATTTTGCACCGACTCAAAAAAAGGGGGATAAAATTGAGCATCGATGATTTTGGCACGGGTTATTCTTGCTTAAATTATTTGCACTTCCTTCCCGTAGATATTTTAAAACTTGACCGCTCTTTCGTTCGACTGCTCGGCCTGGAAAAACCCACTGAGGAAATCGTGAAAGCCATCGTCGCTTTGGGTCATAATTTGGGTTTGGAGCTGGTCGCAGAAGGCATAGAAACAACCGCCCAGTTACAGAAACTTCAGCAGTTAGACTGCGAATGCGGACAAGGTTTTCTATTCGGCAAACCCATGACTCCCAAAGTGGCAGAAGAATTTATTATTTCCAGCCTAGATCTCGAAAAAATAAATGATGAATAATAAAGGGAAACTGAGGATCAATATTCGGGGCATCTCAACTGCCGTTTTCGCCCTTCGGGGAAAGTCAACATTGACCGCTGTTTGGTTAACATCCAAAAAATGCTATTTTTATAGCCGATCATTGATCGATACCGCCAATACCCACCCATGCCAAACCGTTATTTTTTACACCGCCCAAAATTTGCAGCCTATCGAAATTCTTCGACAAAAATAGTGGCCGTCGGTGGCATCTGCCTGTCAATTTTTGCGGGTACCGTCCTTTGGCAGTGGGAGAGAGAAAAGCTCCAAAATTTGCTCCACGAATATTCGGACAACCTCGATAGTGCGCTGGAAGAAACGATGCACCGGAGAACTTCAAGAAAGCAACGAACGACTGCAACAGATCAACTCGCAACTGCAACGGACTCTAAAAGAGATTCGCCGGCTCAACGAAATGAGCGATCGCCTCCAGGCTTGCTACACCCGGGAACAAGCTTACGCGATCGTTTCCCTGTATATGGAGCAGTTATTTCCCCATCTCGAGGGGGGTATTTGCCATCAGCGAATCGAAAAACTTTCTCGAAGAGATGTCGAGTTGGGGGGAGGGAAGTTCCATCCAAAAACTTTTCCCCCCCGATGACTGCATGGCCCTGCGGCTGGGTCAGCCCTATGGGGTGGCAAACGATCGCTGCAGGGCCCTTTGTAAAAATGTCAATCCTCCCTATCCCCCAAAACATTGCTGCATCCCGATGATGGCCCAGGGAGAGACGATCGGTTTACTGCATTTGAGTTGTCCGGAAGGGTCGAAATTGATTCTGCCGGAGACGCCTTTAGAGGCCTGTTGTTCTCGCGCGGAACAAATTCGGGAGGGGGTGAAGCATCTCAACATTCAGCATCGGGGTCAGTCTTTGGGGGTCGTCAGTTTTTCCATCGGGGTGGCGGCGTTCCCGGAACACGGTCTGACGCGGGAGGCCATCGTGGAAGCCGCCGATGTGGCGTTGTATCGGGCCAAACACGAAGGCCGCGATCGCGTCATTTGCGCTTCCGAAAGGGCGATCGCCGATACCTCTTAGGTCGGCGGTCGGCATTGGAAAATATCACTTCAACCCCTTCAGATGACAGTCGAAATAAAAACGGAAAATGAAACATCAAACCATCGCCCTCATCGGCAATCCCAACTGTGGCAAAACCACGGTTTTCAATAACCTGACGGGCTCTCACCAGACGACCGGCAACTGGCCGGGGGTGACGGTCGATCGCAAACAAGGCTACTACAACTTTGAGAGTCAAAAAATAGCGGTGATCGACCTCCCGGGAGTCTATTCCCTGGATGCCGAAGACTCGGAAACCGGCCTGGACGAAAAACTGGCGCGGGATTATCTGCTCTCGGGGGAAGCGGATTTGATCGTCAACATTATCGACGCTTCCAACCTGGAACGGAATTTCTATCTGACCACCCAACTGCTAGAAATGGGACGGCCCGCGATCGCCGTTCTCAACATGATGGACCGGGCCGAATTGAGGGGCCTGCAAATCAATCCCGAACTGCTCTCGCAACGCCTGGGATGCCCGGTTTTGCAGGCGGTGGCGGTGCAAGATGTGGGGACGGCGGAGCTGCGGCGGGCGATCGCCCTGGCCCTCGACCGCCCGCCGGTGCCCAAATGTTATGTCGTTTACCCCGCCGTTGTCGAAGAGGCGATCGCCCGGTTAATCCCCTGGGTCATCGAATACCGTTGCGATGCCGACGTCGATCCCCGCTGGACGGCGGTCAAACTGCTCGAATATCGAGACGATGCCCTGCCCAAGTTTCCGACCACCGAGTTGGAAAAACGAGTCGTAAGAGAGCGGCGAAAAATCCGCGAAACTTTGCGGGAAGATATCGACATCATTATCGCAGACAATCGCTACAGCTTCATCCGGCAACTGCTTCTCGGCGCGGCCGATCGCACCCGGGAAGTCGCGTCCGACATTTCGGACAACATCGATTCAGTCGTGTTGAACCGGTGGTTGGGGATTCCGATTTTTCTGGCGGTGATGTATCTGGTGTTCCTCTTTACCATCAACATCGGCGGCGCGTTTATCGACTTTTTCGACATCGCGGCGGACACGATTTTTGTCGATAGTTTGGCTGCATTTCTGGAACGTCTCGGCCTGCCGGGGTGGGCGATCGCCTTGCTGGCAGACGGTGCCGGCGGTGGCATCCGAACCGTCGCCACCTTCATCCCGGTGATCGGGTTCATGTTTTTGTTTCTGTCGTTTTTGGAAGACTCCGGTTACATGGCGCGGGCGGCTTTCGTCATGGATCGGTTGATGCGGTTTGTGGGGTTGCCGGGAAAATCCTTCGTGCCGATGTTGTTGGGTTTTGGCTGCAACGTGCCCGCCATCATCGCAACCCGGACGTTAGAAAATCCCCGCGATCGCATCATGACGATCGTCATGAACCCGTTCATGTCCTGCGGAGCGCGACTGCCGGTTTACGCCCTCTTTGCCGCCGCCTTTTTTCCGGCGGCCGGTCAGAACGTGGTCTTCGGTTTGTATCTCATCGGCATCGCCGCGGCGATCTTCAGCGGTTTGGTCTTGAAAAACACCTTGCTGCGAGGAAAGTCGTCATCTTTAATTATGGAACTGCCGCCCTACCACCTCCCCCAATTGAAAGGGGTGTTGTTGCGAACCTGGGATCGGCTGAAAGCGTTTTTATTGCGGGCGGGAAAAGCGATCGTCTTGATGGTGATGATATTGGGTTTGTTAAATTCCCTCGGCACCGACGGCTCCTTCGGCAACCAGGACAGCAAAGCGTCGGTTTTGAGCGCGACGGCGGAGGCGGTCGCCCCCGTCTTCGCGCCGATGGGCATCCGGCAGGAAAACTGGCCCGCCACCGTGGGCATCTTCACCGGCATTTTTGCCAAAGAAGTGATGGTCGCCACTCTGGACAATATTTACACTCAGATGGCCGGGGAAAAATCGACGGCGACGGCTTCCGGGTACGGCCCGTTTGAAATCGGGTTCGACTTCTGGGGGGGTCTGGGCAGCGCCTTCGCCACCATCCCCGGAAATTTGGCGGAAGTGCCGGGGGCGTTGTTGAACCCCCTGGGACTCAATGTCGGTCCTGTAGAAGAATTGGAGTTCGCCGCGTCGGAACAGGAAGTGGCGGTCGGCACTTTTGGGGAGATGGTGAGGCGGTTTGACGGTCGGGCGGGGGCTTTCGCTTATTTGCTGTTCGTCTTGCTTTACTTTCCCTGCGTGTCCGCCACTGCGGCCGTTTACCGAGAGACGAATTTGGGTTGGACCCTATTCGCCACCGGGTGGACGACCGGTCTGGCCTATTGGGTGGCGGTGATGTTTTATCAAGTGGCGACTTTCCCGCGACATCCGGTCGCTTCCGCGCTGTGGATCGGAGTTTTGGGGGTGGTGATGGCAGGTGTTATTTTGGCTATGAAAAATGTGCGATTGATGGTCAGAGGCGACAATTGAGGGTTCCCCCCGCAGGGAGGGTTAACCGGGGTCAAATCATGGAACTGACAGCCGGTTTTGTCTGTTAAAATCTGTGTGCGATCGCAAACTTTTGTAATGAAGGATTGACCTGGGGAAAGCGATGGTTTAAAATCTTCACTATAATTATAGTCTGAATCCGCAAAATTCAGGGATTCCGTTGGTAGAAAACTGAGATGATATTTGCCAATTTTATCATCAATTGTTTGGGGTCTGGGTTCGAGTTGAAAGCGTTTGACAACAGACAGAGCGACGGGCATCGGGGACAGTTCGCGGCGGAGCAAGGCTGTCAATTGTATCTCCCCGTTGCTCTCCGTTTGCAGTGGTTGATTATTCTTCATTTTGACCCGAATTTTACCGTTCGTTGGGAACGAGGAGAACATGATGATTACCACCGCCATTTTTCCCGCCCGATACGTCCAAGGCAACCACGCCATCCGCTTCCTGGGGGAAGAGTTGAGCCGTTTGGGGCGAAAAGCCCTGGTGATGATGGGTCCGGTTATTTTTCCGAAAATGCAACCCCTTGTCGAAGAGTATACCCGGGGGACAATTGAGGTTTATCTGGAACGGTTCGGGGGGGAATGTTGCGATCGCGAAATCGATCGCATGGTGTCTCTGGGCCAAAGTCAACAGGTCGATTTGATCGTCGGCATCGGGGGCGGAAAAACCATCGACACCGCCAAAGCCACCGCCCACCATTTGCGGCTTCCCGTCGCGATCGTCCCTACCATCGCCTCCACGGACGCCCCGTGCAGCGCCCTGGCGGTCATTTACACCCCCGAAGGGGTTTGGGAGCGCTATTTAATACTGCCGCGAAATCCCGATTTGGTTTTGGTAGATACCCATATTATTGCCGAAGCTCCGGTGCGGTTTTTGGTCGCCGGAATGGGGGATGCCCTGGCGACTTGGTTCGAGGCGGAAGATTGCCAGATCAAACGGGCAAAAAATATGACCGGCCGCATGGGTCCGATGACGGCGTTTAGTCTGGCCCATTTGTGTTATGAAACCTTGCTCGAATACGGGGTGTATGCGAAAATTGCCTGCGAACAACAGGCCGTGACTCCGGCGTTGGAACGGGTGATCGAAGCCAATACGTTGCTGAGTGGACTCGGGTTTGAAAGTGGGGGACTCGCGGCGGCTCACGCCATCCACAACGGGTTTACCGCTTTGGAAGAAACGAAGAAATTCTGGCACGGCGAAAAGGTGGCTTTTGGAGTGCTGGCTATGTTGATTTTGACCGATCGCCCCAGCGAGGAAATCGATCGCGTGTTCAGCTTCTGCGAGTCGGTGGGACTCCCCACCACTTTGGCGGATATCGGACTCGAAGGGGTGAGTCGCGATCGCCTGCTGTCGGCGGCGGAACGGGCCTGCGGACAGGGCGAAACCATTTACAACGAACCCTGCGAGATCACCCCGGAAGCGGTTCTGGCGGCCCTGTGTACCGCCGATGCGGAAGGGCGCCGGCGGAAAGGACGTTGATTTTTGGGGGCGATCGGCCGTTTTTTGCCGAAGTCCGGCAAAATCTAGATGGGTGAAAAGGACTTTTGAAGTCGATTCCTATGGGGTTGTCCTGCGGTCAACCCCGTTTTTGGGATCTCAAACCAACCCTACCGATTGCCCATTGTCCATTGCTCAATACAAGTACGGTTCGGTGGCGATCGCCGTACCTCCCCGCAATACCAGCCAGAACGGCTCCAAAGTGTATCAATTCATAATATAACATCAAGTATATATGATGCCTAATATCTCATCAACCGTTTTTTTCGAGATGGGTCATTGGGGATTTGGTCAATTTTAAAATTGGCCATTCAAGACTTTCGATCCGCTCAAAGCCCGTCCAGGTAAAGCATTCGGGCTTGCCGATCTGGACGTCAATTGTTAATTGATCCCTCGATCTTTACATGAGCTTTATAATTTTCAGATAAATTTTACAGAAAATAGATTGATTTCGGATCGGGATGGTGCAATTCTTAATGTCGGGGTCCAAAAAAATTTTAAATTGGTATTTTTTGGGAAATTTAATTTTCCATTTTTTTAGAATCGTTTCTTTTCCGTCTTGGATGTCGATATTCGGACATTAAATTGACATCCATTAATTCAAACTGCATCTATCGGACCAACATGATTTCACTCGACTTCAGTGACTCTGTATCTGTCGAAACATCCCTTCTGCCTCACAACAATCTCGCAGTCGCTCCGGGTCTCAATATTAGCATCAAAGATATTGCAGCCGGCCAACAACTGGGAACTCCATACGACGATACGATGGATGGCAGTAGTGGAGATGGCGATCTTCTCATCTACGGTTTAGAGGGAAATGACGTGTTACTCGCCACCGGCAACGAACAATTGTTAGGAGGAATAGGAGACGATCGCCTCGATGCTTCGGCGGGAACCGACAATCAACTCTTTGGCGGCAAAGACGATGATATTTTGATCGGCGGTCGTCGGAGTATAATGT
>NZ_JAYFER010000261.1:0-9733 GCF_055795065.1 Lyngbya sp. CCY1209 | reverse complement strand
CTCCCCCTTATCAAGGGGGGCTGGGGGGGATCATTCTCCCCCTTATCAAGGGGGGCTGGGGGGGATCATTCTCCCCCCTTATCAAGGGGGGCTGGGGGGGATCATTCCGCTCAAAAACCACCCGATCATTTTCAACTCCCCTGCAATAAATTATCGCAATCTTCCTCGGTCGATTTTTCTTCGATTAACTCTTCAAAAAGTTGATTCAGCGACTTTTCTCTGCTAACCTGATTTAACTTGATTGGTTCACTAACAAACCTAGCAATAACCTCTTTGGCTAAATAATACTCCTCGGAACTGGGTTGACAAAAACCCGCATCAAATTCTCTAAAACCCAACAAATACGAGAGAGATAAAAACACATTTTGCTTGTACTGATCCTGCAAAGAACTGGGGTTTTCTTTTCGTAAATATTCTAAAATTGTCAGAAAATGGTGGCGATAATCAAAAAGATGACGCGAATCTTGGAAATTAAAATACCAGAGCAAAATTCGACCGTAACCCCACATATACCACATATATCCGTAATTGGTGAATCCCTCAGAATTATCGAATAAATTAAAATATCGTTGTTGTAGGGATTCATTTATAGCAGTTCTCGCTAAATACTGAAAATATTGAGCGTTAATTCTTGTATCGTCTATAATGTTCGATTCTTTGGATTCATTAAAATAAAAATCGGACAAAATATAGGGTGAAAATTTATACAGCTTCCCTACCCACATCAAGGCACTGTTAACGAGATTTATTTTGGATCTATGGCAAGGGTAAAGCTTGAGAATATCCGGAATTTTTTGCCATCGAGAATCGCTCAAAACAGCCGTCAATTCGGTTAACTCCTCGGGATCAATATATTGAAGAACATCGAGTCTATGACTGTTTTTCGGCAAAATACTCGTGATTTGAGATAGCAATCCGGTTAATTCCTGGTCTTTTTCACGTTGTTCTGGACTGCGATTTTTTGAAATATTTACCATTTCTAATTCGGCAACTATTTTTTGCAAATAGTCTTGTAATCTTTGCCGGCGATCGCTATTATATCTAAATAACTCGATTTGCTTATTCGACTTTTCTGCACGGGTTTGACTCAATTTTGCATGGGGAATGTAACCATAGTATTTGACTATTCGATCAGTTAACTCCGCTGTGATGTGATACTTATTCTCAATATCTTCAACGGCTAAAATCGGAGATGAACCCGGTGTTAGGGTAAATTTTATCCTCACCTCCACATCTTCCGTCACTTGTTTTTCTTCCACAGAAATGCTATAATCTTGGGGAACTCCGTTTTTACAAAAATCCTCGCCATTCACCCGAATCGGCAGCGTCGGATTTAAGTTGTCTTTGGGAATTCTAAAAGTATCCTTGTTGTCCAATTCCGGAATGGTTCCAATCAACTCGCGGGATTCCCCTTCACGGGAAATGATATCGCCTTCCGTCAGTTGAATCCACCTTTCTTGATCCTCGATAGCAATCTTAAACTCGATTTTATCTAGGTAAATTCCAAACAGAGGTAATCTAGACCCATAATTCTGCTTGTGTCTCCAGATGCGGTCAAAGTCTCGACGCTGACTGGAAACAAAAATCACGCCGGGAAGGTAAGAGGTGACTTGAGATTCGATGAATGGATGATATTGAGAAACTAAAACAAATTGATAATTGGGATAACGTTGGATTAAATCCTTAATTTCTTCTAAATTGATTTTGCTTAAAATAATTCCTCTTATTTTATCCCGAGATACCGTCACATTTTTATAAAAAATGCGGCCTTGATGGTATATTTCACCGACCAAGGTGATCTGTTCTTGATTGATAATATCTTTCTGAAAGAATGCAATTTTTTGCAAGTGATTCGCGAGGTGATTGATGGTCTGCGATTGATTCGCCAACCCCGGAAAATGAGCGGTCAATATTTCGGATGCAATCTCTTCACAAATTGACTGATAAGTTTCGATGGGATTCAATCTTAATTGATATGGGATGGGAGTTTGATGCTTCAAAATAGGAGTTGGATTCTTAATTTCAATCGGAATCATTTCCCGAGAAACCCAATTATCTAAATTTAAAAATAACAGATGTCGATCAATTTGGATATCTTTTATAGTGTAATAGTTGTTCCAATAATGATAAGCACTGCCGTATAAGTAGGCTTCTTGGGATGCCAAAAAATGACTGGTACTCAGAGTTAATAAATCGATAGTATCGGGAATAATGAACAGTCGCGGAGTTGACCCGGTTGATAACTGAGTCCCCATGCAAGTCAGTTCTGTGGGGTTAACCGTCAATCCTGACGGACAATTTTCGCTCAAAATAGGTTGATTCAAATATCGATAATCGCCGTAATCTTTAAGCAAGTTTTTATAGCCTCTCGGCAAATCTCCGGGGGTGGGAGTTAAAGCGTCTGGAGTTTTGTTAAATTGATGTGCGTATTGACGGCATTCAACGTAAGATTCCAAATTAAATAATCGAGTTGACATAACGATCAATTCTCCTCTTTTCTGGATTTAAAACACTTTACGATTGCCGAAATTTCTTGTTTATTGGTTGTCTTGTACATCAAATCATGAAAATCAAAGCTGTTGCGATAAAAGTTAAAATTGATGCCGCCGATATAGGCGACTTTGCCTTGAATAAGGGTGATTTTAGCATGGCAGTTATCTTTAGGAATAATTGTAAAATCAGCATCCTGGCAGTTCATTTGAGAGTCGATAAAAACTCGGGTATTTGATAACTTCAAAAGTTCTCTCAATTCCGGCGTGGGTCGAAAGCTGCGGCTGATGATAACGATATTTCCCCGAAACCTCCGAAGTTCGTCGAGTAAATCTCGATAGTATTGGCGGGGATTTAAAAGCTGAGGATGGGAAACAATTTGGGGTTGATGGGGACGGGGGATGGAACGCAAGGTCAACACATTTCCGGAACCGATGATATCATCTTGGGTGTGGTTATCCCAAAACTGACCGAATGTTTGAATGAGTTGGGAATGTAAGGGAGTGTTTCTCCAAATTATCCCCGATTCCAAATTTCGATCCAAACTTCCGGCGGTCAAATTGCAGGAACCTAGATAAGCATATTGTTCAGAAATGCAGGTTTTTAAGTGAAATTTTCCACTTCTGATTTGTAGCTGATTGGGGTCGGTTGCCAAGAATTTTCGCAGACACCTGATCTTTTTTTCGTCTGACCTTTGGTAACTGATTGGCAATTTTTGTCTGGACTCCACTTGACTATCAATTCTATCAATTACTTCGTCCCTCAAGTCGGTGAGAATCCACACGCCTTGGGGGAGTTGGGATGACTTTTGACAAATCAGTTCTGCGACATCTTCATCTTCGATGATATAGCTAGATACCAGCAAAAATTGTTCTGCTTTATTGATAATCTCAGCGATCGTGTTTCGACTATTTCTTGTGAAGATCAACTTTTTGCCGGGTGAAAAACTTGATTGGGGTTCGAGGCGATCGGGAAAATGACGGGTTTTGAGTTTTCGATCGCATCTATATTGTTCCACCAAATTGGCGACATCGCCGGGTAAGTCCGCACGATCGGATCGCCGTTTTTGCAGGAATTGAATAGCCTGCTGTAGAGGTGGGGGAAGTTCCGCAAACTGAACCGTCAGCGACAGTTGAGACGAAAACGTCACCTCGGCTTCATCACTGGATATGGAGGTGAGAAAATAATCGATTTTGGCAGAATCTTCTAAATTGTCCCAAGTCTCGATCGCCTCTTTCCAGATCTTCTCGGACAGTTGGGGAGAGAGACTCGGATGGCGATCGCCGGTTAAAATTAAGGTGTAAATTCCCTCCTGTTCCGACACTTGACAGGGAAAAACGGGAATTTGGCGATCGTCCGGTTGCAGCGAAAATCTGACTTCCCCATCCTCGTCATCACAACTGACAAATAGATAGTCATAAAATTGGGGTTCCGGAAGATTTTGGGAAACCTGGGGATGTAAAAATTGCAACCCGGACAGTTGATAGAGTTCCGTTTCATCCGTCACCTGATGGAACTGTTTTAATAATTCGATCAACGCCGAACGGGGGACAAAATCCAAACCGAAAGATTCTCGCAAAAGTTGGGGAGTCCGCCTCTGGGTTTGGGTGGCGACAGCTTGAACCTCCCGCAACAGTTCGGCGAGGGAGATGCTGCTAACCCCTTCTCCCGTGGAGGATTGCCGATAAAATGTTCCTTTCAATTGACATTGAACTTTCATGATAAAATCACCGTCCTTTCTCCCGTCCTGTTTCTGGGAATTTCCAAATTCTTCAAGGGTGAAGCCTGTCGCCATCGGTCAAAGTCTCCGACCAGAATCAAATAATCTTTGGCCCGAGTCAAGGCAATTTTTGTCCGTTCCCAGTTCAGGTTTTGCGGGTTTCCGGTACAGCAAAAAAAGACGATTTTTCTCTCTTTTCCACTCCAGTTATCGATGGTGTCGATAAAATATTGCGGACATTCCCGGATTAACCGTTCCCGTTCTCGTTCCGAGGTGGCAATGATGCCGATATCTTCCCCCGGTGGCGGTAAATTTGCCGACCACTCCGAGATTTTTTCAATTTCAGTTTGGTCGGTAATATTTTGCCACACCAGGCGATGATTCCAGGCGGGTAAATGGCGGTAGATGGGTTCGGTGTGGGTTTGAATCCAGGTGTCAGAAATGAGGGAGTAAACGGGAGTGGCAATTTCCGGATGCAAGCGAAACTGTTGGGTGAGTTTATAGGAATAAGCCGGCAGTAAATGCTGAGAGAGGAAGGTAAAGCCGTCAATGCGGCTTAACATTCTGCGGTTGCGTCTACTGATATAAGTATGGCGTTCGTCGCCGAACAATATCAATTTTTGACCCGAACCCGCCAACAGGATTAATTCATCCCAGCTTAAATATTGGGATTCTTCTACAATGACCCAATCGAATTGGCTTTGCCACAGAGATTGATTCGCCGCATCAAAAAACTCTCTGACGGTTGCCAAGATGGGGATTTGGGGATTATTTGCCAACTGTGTTGCTAAGGTTTGGATGTCGCGTTCGGGGAGACTTCCGAACAGTTGACTGAGGCTGAGTTGTTGTTTGAGTAAGGGTGTCAGCCGTCGGAGTTGAATGGCGAGGATGTCCCGCCTCGCCGGGGTTAAATCGGGAAATTCCGTTTGGAGAAGCCGGGAAATTTCTACTGTAGATTTGTCGGCAATTCGCGGCAGCCAGGTTTCGAGTTTTGCGGGGGTTCGCAGTTTTGCTAATTCGGAATCGGGGAGATAGGAGGCGGGTAAATAATCCATCTCTGGCCGAGATAGGTGATGATTTTTTAGTTGTTCTGCGATCCAGTTTTGATGGCTTTCTAACTGGTTCAGCCTGCATGGATATCCGGGTAATTGTTTATAAGCCTCCAGGACACTGGGATGGTGGCTGAGGATCAAAATTCGCTTTTCGTGGCGAATGGCGGCGTCGGCTAAATTGGTGGCGATGCGGGTTTTTCCCGTGGCGGGAGGGCCGGAAATTAATGCGTTCGCACTATTGGAAAGGGCCATTTCTAAGGCGATTTGCTGATGGCCATTCAGGGGATAGGCGGGGGTGATACTGGGAAAATTTAAGCCGGTTCTTTCGGTCAAATAAACCCCGCCGTCACGGACGGTTTCTACAATTAACTTTAGGGGTAACGGCAGTTGTTCCCGCAGCAGCGACAACCGTTTCCCTATCGCCTGTATTGTTGACGGCGAATCGTTTTTAGAATTCAGTAAATTGTTCAACTCCGACCAAAACTGTTGTTCATTCATCGTCCGTCAATTGATTGATTAAACCTTTGATAAAATCGGATATCATATTCACCGTCTCCCTCCAACCTTCCTCGGCGAGAAAGTTGGGAGTTGGCAGCAACCAGACTTTTCTCGGGTTCTCAAAATTCCATTGATTGAGTGTCTGCGACGAAAATTTATTGGGGGAAACCTGCAAGTAAAAAATCAGTCCGGTTTTGATGTCGGGTTCCCGTTGTTGCTGGTTTCCGAGATACTCGACGGCTTGTAAAATTACCGCATCGGTGGGACGATACCAAAACACCCAAATGGGGATTTTAATTTGTCGAGTTTCCAACCGGTCCGAGTTCAAGTCGTGAATCTCTAGGTTTAACAGCCAGTCCCCCCAGCCAATATCCTCCGGTTTTTCGATAGTAAAATTATAAACTTTGTCTTTTACAAAGACTTGAATTTTAAGATTGACTTCATTTTCTGCGATTAAATAACGTCCCGTTTCGGGAACCATCCGCCGCCGCAACTCGGCGGTGGGGTTGACATAAAAATTTTCAAATTTGGTCAAAGCCATCAGTAAACAGAGAGAGATGACATCGGCGAATAACCGATTCCGAAATCCCCAGATTTTTTGCTTTTCCTTCCTCTTCGCCAGATAATCAAGATAGGCTCGATAGAAGCTATTGTAAATCGGGTGTTGCAGCAAAACGTAATTGGGTTTGAGCAGTTGAAACCGCCTCAACTGTCGGAGAATTTGCCGGACGTGGGGTTGATTTCTAAAGGCTTTAATAGACTGGCTAAAACTGCGGTTTTCTTCGGCATATTCAGACCCCAGGCGGATGGACTCCAAATATAAGATTTTGCCGACAAAATAAATGAGCAATCTATTTTCGGGGGTGTTGTAGTCCTGATGGCGTCTGACGGCCATCAACTCTTGGCGGGAACCCCCTTTTTCGGCGGCATTTCTGCCGGGACGGCGGGTATAATCCCGCAAACAATAGGCATCCATTTCTTGAATGCGTCCGATGGGGGTCAATTCCGCTCTGCGTCGCAGTTGTTGACGCATTTTGGGACTGATGGTTTGCAGCTTTTTGTTTAATTCGTAGCGATTTTGTAGGGTGATAATTAGAGGTTTTTGTGCGTCTTTAATTTTGGCATCTTTATCCGGCAAATCAAGGACGCGAACCGTGGCTGTTTTTCCCACTTTTTCCGAAATCAAGTTTTCGATCAAACCCGTGAAAACTGGCAAGCATTTGGCGACGGTATCATCGAAGCGATCGCCCAATTTTTCGCCCCAAATTTTCGACTGGTTTTCATCTTCAAAATTGTCGCGATCGCACACTTCATCGGCAATCTGAATCGCCACCGCAGTCGGCTCCAAAGTCAACCCGTATTTTAATTCATTCTGGTGATGTTCCAGATCGGAAATTTCCAAATAAGGAAAAGCGATTTCATACAATCCCCCGCCGAGAGCGATCGCTTCTTTACAGGTAAAATTTTTGGCTTCATTTGCCAAAATAATGGGGCGATCGCACACCCGCAAAACCCCATAATTTTCCACGGCTTTACTATTCAGATACGCAAATAAACTCGGATAAATTTGCATGATTTACTACTCCTCCGGATAAATCAATCCTTTCCACTCAAATTGACCTGTCGAACTGTTTCTGGCTTTTTCAAACGCTCCGTTCAAAGGAGGATCATTCAATTCATCAATCAGTTGTTTCATCTCTTCGAGTTCTTCGTGGTAATCGTCCACCATCAATCCCCGCAATTTCGGTAATAACTTCTGTCCAAACTGGTCGGCTAAAGCATGGCGGAACTCCGGAGATGCCACCTGCGTCACCCCGGGATAGTTGACGACATATTTCGTGATGGCCTGATAAACGCGATGAGCAAAGGGATGTCCGATTTTCTCCATCACATCATTGGCTTTATCCAAATATTCTTTAACCTTTTGAACGACAGGAGAATCGACTTGTGGGTTTTTAGTCCACGTCTTAAACTGTCGATAATCCAAATAAATGGGACGTCGGTTCCCTCCAGAACCGTTTTGATTTTCTTCCCGCAGCCTCAAATTTTCCGGCTTGCCAAAGGTCAAAACATTGGCTCGGTCTAGCACTTTGTCCGATAACGTTTGGGTGGTTTCATCCTCGTTCATCGTCCCCACGAATAAAAACTGTTCGGGAATTTTAAGGCGACGTTCCTCCTCCCTCAGCGGCAAACTTCCCAAATCAATTTCTAAATAAGTGTCGCCGGAACGACGGCTTTCGAGTTTGGAGAGAAAATCGCTGAAATAATATTCGACCCGAGCCAGGTTCATCTCATCTAGCAACACGATAACGATGCGATTTCTCATCTGCTCGTCGTGGTTGTATTGATACAGACCCCGCATCAAATCCGTCGGTTTAAATTTCTTTTCGATATAATTGTAGAACCCTTGCAAATCTTGCGGGGAATCCCAGCGGGGTTGCACCGCCAAAGTCAAACGCTGGGCTCCAATAAAATCGGCGTATCGTTGGGGAAGTTCACTTTTTCCAGTCCCGCTAATCCCCGCCAAAACCACCAATGCCGAGATATCCTGAACTTTTAAAGAGGTGTGAAATGCGTTGACCACCCGCCGGGGAAATGTCAAGCCTTGTGAGTTCAGGTATGTTATAAAATCTTGTAAAAATTGACGTTCTGCCTCCCCACTAATGCCGATATTCCATCGCGTTGGCGGCAAATTATTCCACACCTTGTCTGTGAGCGCCTTCATCGCAACTTCGGCATTATTGCTGAGATTTTCTAGTTCTCCTCTCAAACGCTCAATCTCTTCTTGACGCTGCTGTTTTTCTTCTTGTAAATGAGCGGTTTGAACTCGCAAGCTATTGAGGGTTAAATTTTCCGTATTGATTTTATTTTCTATGTCTTGAAAATCCAGACTTTTTCTGCGGATTTCAGAATTAAGATTTCTGATTTGCATTCTTAATTGTTCAATTTCTTGATACTCTTGTTGGTGTCCCTGAATCGCCTGCAAAATTCGTTGCTTTTCAGCTTCCAACCTCTCAATTTCCGGACGTAGCTGCCGGATGGTTGTTAACAAGTTTTGCTGTTCTGCGGACAAGGCATCGTAACTGGCTCGGATGACTTCCAACTCGGCTTGTCGAGTCTGAAGGGTTTGCAATTCCTCAGTCTTGCCTGTGATTTGCTCTGCGAGTTCCTGTAATTGACCCGTTCTGGCGTGATATTGTGCTTCAACTGTAGCGAGGGACTGTCGTTTATTTTCTAACTCTTTTATCTGAGAACTGAGAGCAATGACTTGACCTTCTAATCCGCTTTTTTGTTGGCTCAGTTCTCCGATTTTCGCTGCAATTTCTTCCAACTGCCCCAAATTGGGATTTTGGATTTTGATTCTCTCTAGCCGAACCTGCAAATCTTGTCTTTTTTCTTCGAGTGTATCGAGTCTTTCTTGGGTAAACTTTAAATCATTTTGTTTGTTGGTCAACTGACTGTCAATTTGGCTCAAATTTTCAGTCAAATTTTTGAGTCGATCTTGTATCTGTTTTACTTCGGAATTTAGCCGTTGACGCTCTTGTTTTAAATTCTCTATTTCTTGTGTGGTTTTGAGGGTTACTCCGGACGATTTTTTGATGCTTTCAATTACAACCGTTGCTCCTCCCAATCCACCCAAGGTACTGCCGAAGATGGTACTAACAGCGTCTTTGGATGGGGAAATGAAGAATGCAGCCGCACCTCCAGCAAGACAAGAAGCACCGACGATCGCCAAATCTTTGATCGTCATCGCCAAATTTTTAATCATCCCGGAACCCTGAAATCTGCTACTTCTGCTATCCTATCGCCGGCAACTGGAGAAATTACGCAAATTTCAGGAAAAATTTATGTAAATTTTTGTTAATCTGGCGCTGGTTTCTTCCTCCCCACCGCAATATAGCGCTGCGCGCGGTCCTCGGCAGTCGGTATTAGGGAGTCGGAAACTGAAACGGCTTTTCTATAAGGGTTTGAA
>NZ_JAYFER010000260.1:0-70520 GCF_055795065.1 Lyngbya sp. CCY1209 | reverse complement strand
CGACCGTGACGAAAACGCCGCCATCAATATCAAACAGGTTGGGGCATCAACCTGTGGGCGAGGTAAAGTCAGTCAGGTTCAGCCTGCATTTACTGTTTGACCCCAGAATCCCCGTCGCTGTCTTCGCGGGGAGTTTGTCAATTGAACCGAGTCCACGTTTGCGTGGACTTTTGCTATTAGCCTTGAAATTCATTTCAAGGCGGGTCTCAAATTGGCAGATCAGTCCTAACCGTCATGGCGACTACTATAGCGCAGCTATAGCGCCCCATCGAGGGGAATAGGCAACAGGCAATCGGCAATAGGGAACCGAAATGACCTTGAAGAGGACAGAGCAATTGTTCTCCCTCCTCACTTCTCTTTTCTCTCTTCTCCCCACACCCTATACCCTACGCCTTCCGCCCCGTCACAGACAGCCCCTCTACCGTCAGAGACGGCGTGTAACAGGAACCGTTCCAGTCCGCATCCCCCCCGACCTCCAACACCTGTTTGAGGGCCGTATAAACGTTGCCGGCGACCATCGTATTTTTGACCCGGCCCACCACCTCCCCCTTTTCAACCCGATAGCCGAGGTCGATGTTGACGGAAAATTCCCCCGTAATTCCCGCGACAGAGCCCAACATCTGATCGACGAGCAAACCGCGATCGACATTTCGGATCAAATCGTGAATCGAGCCCTTTCCGGGTTTGACGAGTAAGTTAAATAATCCCGGCGTGGGGTAACTGTTCAAATTCGCCCGAAATCCGTTCCCCGTCGTCCCGCTGCCCAGCATCCGCCCCGTGGTCAGGTCGGTGTAAAACAATTTCAAAACCCCATCCTGGATGAACACGATGGGGCGGGTGGGAATGCCTTCATCGTCAAACGGACAGCTAAACGGGCCCTGCTCGGGTTCCTGGGACAGCGTGAGGGCGTCCGACACCACAGCGGTGCCGAGGCGATCGCTCCACGGGGACGCCCCCTCCAAAACCTGTTTGCCGTTGAGGGCCGCGGAAACCGTCCCCCACAACATATCCGCCGCCTTAGCCGTGAAAATGATCGGCACCCGCCCGACGGGGGAGGGGGCACTTTCCCGGGCCCATTCCAGACGCCGGAGGATGCGGTCGGCCAGCAGTTCCGGGTCGAGGCTCCCCCGCTGGGTCTGGCCGTCGGAAATGTAGAGAAAATCGTCCCCCCGCACCCACTCGGTTTCCAGATAACCGCTCAGGGTCGTGTCGGTGTGGCTGCAATCGAGGCCCCGGGAATTGAGCAGGCGGGTCGATTCCACTTCGCAGTCCCACTCCCCCGAACAGATAATGTCCGGGTAAACGTCTCGGATGCGGGTGGTCGCCTCCTTTCCCCAGGCCATCAGTTGTTCGACTTCCACGGGATCTCCGATCGCCGGATAGTCGTTTTTGGAGGTGTCCGCCGCCAGTTCGACGGTTTCCGGTTCGTTGAGGGCACTCAGGGCGATCGCGCGATCGACCAATTTCTGGGGGGCGACCGTACCATAGGCGACGGCCAAACCCGGCCGGCCGTCCCGCCACAATCGCAGGGCGATGCCTTCGGAGTCGATCCGTTCAATTTGTTTGAGCCGGTTGGCTTCAAAGAAGAGGGGCCGAGCCCGAGAGGTCGATCGAAAGACCTCCGCCACTTCCGCTCCGGCTCTCACTGCCAGCTCCAGAAGCTGTTCGGCTATCCGGTCGTGGGTCATGGATGGTCGGTTTTGCCATATCTTTCACATCGTTACATCCTACCCCGTGATGAGCGTTAAAAATACCGTTATTTCTCGAATTGATAAATTCTTCAAAAATTGAAGTGCTGCTCGGCTTTTTCTTTCCGCACCCGCCAGCCCCCATCCCCGGGGTGGGGGGAATGCGGCGATCGCGCCGCCTCCGGGGAGGAAAATCGCCCGAATTCGTCCCGGGCGACGATTGGGCGGTTATCGACACTCAGCCGCCAGGCCATGCCGACGCCGAGGCGATCGATGAATTTTCGCACCACCCGCCAGGCGTATTCACAAATTTCGTCGCTCCGGGCTTCGGGGGAGAGTTCTTTCCCAAATCCGAGGGCGAAGACGACCCGGGTATACCCTTCCGGCATCGGGTCAACCCGCACGGGTCCTTCGATCTGCATCTGGCGCCCGCAACGGCAGGGACATTCGACGACCAACTGTTCGAGTAGGGTGCGATGACCCGGGCCGGTGAGAATGTATAAGTTGATACTGACGTGAGACAAGGAATGCACCATATCATTTGACCTCTGCGGGAAAATGGTTCGATTCTGCTGCCGTCAACTCACCCTCAAATTCACCTGAACTTGAGTTGGGAGTATCGGTTCCCGACCGGAGTCGATCGCCCGTCCCCTGACCTCGGAACCGGCCTTTTATAGCAGTGTGAAATGATTCGTCAAAATTCCCTCGGCTCAAAGCCCCCAGAATTGGGGGGTTCACCGCCGATCTTTTTCGTCAGCATTTCCCATTGCTATAGATTATCTTAATATTATAAAACATCGGCGAATCATCGGCCTTAAAAAATAAAAAAAATAGCACGTCCCCGGCTCGAATCCCTTTTGAATTGGGGGTCTGGTCGGACATTTTGACCCCATTGAAAACGGCTGCGATCGCCCGGAGTCGAGAACCTCTGAAACCCGCACCGCCGAACCACCTGCCACCGCCCCTTTCATTAAAGTCAAGTTTTATACAACCCAAAAACGGCGGATGATGGCGGCGGGCGATCGCCCCAAAACCGTAAATTTACCGAGAATCGAGACCCCGCCGCGTCCCGGGCAAAAAATTTCAGATTTCAGATTCCATCGGAAAGGTAATATCAGATCCGGTTATTTACCCGGCAAACTTTTTGAGTCGGGTGTAGGGTGTAGGGTGTAGGGTGTAGGGTTTTCCTCTTTCCCTCCAGCCCTCTAGATGTCCGAGTCTTTGACCGGATTTGATATAAACTGCCGTCCAACCCGAGTCACCAACCCGAGCTTCCATCAGTATGGGCAATCAACCGAATTGGATAAAATTATTAATTGTCAATTATTAATTATTAATTATTAATTATTAATTATTAATTGTTAATTGTTAATTGTTAAGGGAGCCAAACTACGTCTGACTCCCCCGGGATCGCCTCCCGTTTGTACGGGGCGAACCCGCTATTGTGCTTCTTCTTGAGGTCCGAACACCATTTGCAGGACCATCGGCCTCCCCCCGGCCTCATGGTATCGGTCGGCCCACTGGCGGATAATCTCGTCGAGCTCTTCCAAAGCCGCGTCGATCCGCTCCGGCGGGACGTCCAACTCTTCCAAAACCCGCATCACCCGGGGCTGTCGCTCGGCCCAATCTCTCATCAGACGGAAATACCGGGCCGTGTCCTCCACCATGATATAGGTGCGTTCCTCCTGATCTTCGGGGGAATAGGAAGCCCGGGTGAGGGCGTAGAACGGCATCCCCCAGGGAGAATCGATTTTGGTGACGGTCCCGGAATAGATCAGGCGTCGCTTGATGTGTTCAGCCAAGGCTTCACTCAGCGGCATCCGCCGGTTCGCCTCCACATCTTCCTGCGATCGCCGGTGCAGAAATTCGATCAACTCCAAAAATTGAAACGAATTGATCAGTTGGGCGTCCGGCAAATGCTTGGGCAGGCGGCTCTCGATCACCCGCTTTTCGTCGGGTGTCAGACTGTTCCCCGGAATTCTCTGGCGTCCGGGTTGCCAAGGATACTGCTCCAACCAGACGTAGGGAAACTGGATCAGATAGCGAGGTTCCTGAGAACCCAACATCTTCAACAGTTTGCCTTCCGTCAAAGCCTGCCGCACTTCCTCGACGATCACCTTCACCCGTTTGGGTTCGATGTGGTGGAGGTGGCCCGTCATCCGCAGATTTTGGCCCTGCTCCATATAAGTCGTGTAGATTGCACATTTGGCCGCCGTGGCGGCGGCATCTAAAAACGCCCCGTGTCTGTGCCCGCTAGTTCTCATGGCGCTGAACGCCAAATAAAGCATGATCTGATCCATTGCGCTCGGGCTAAGGCTTTTGATCAGATCGGTATCTTTTCTCATGACAATCCCTGAACTTGCATAATGTTGGAGGAATGGTATCATCCCCCGTTCTGAATCATGGATATTTTGACCCTCAGACCCCGCAATTGGTCAATCGACACACGCCAGTTTCTATCCCTGAGGCTAGTGAGGCGTTGGCGTGGGAGCGATCTTCCCAAGCGAAACCCATTAGATTACAGCACTGGCGCGTGCATCCGTCCATCGGGAATGGTTGTCTCGTTGCACCCTTGGCACTCAGGGTTTCCCAATTGAGGTGGGTTGGCATGGCACTATTATATATACAAAAGTGCCCGACATCCACAATATCTGTTGAGATGTCCGACACTCAGGCCACATCAGCCCGATCGGCAATGTTGTGATTTCCGTACCAAAAGAATAGCCGAGAAGAGCCGCGATCGCCGCCGAGCGATCGCCCGTTTTTTCCGATTCAAAATCAATGCGACTGAGGAGATCTTGTCAAACCGGAACCATCATCCGCCCGTCGGCGATCGCTACGGCAACGGCTAATCGTCTAGGCGACCGCTACCGCGATGGGGGACGATAGAACCGGAATTCAAAGGAGAGTTGACATCATCTTTAAATCCCCGTCGGGGCGACCCACTCCAGGGCTTTTGAGAGCCGTGGTGGGTGGTTTGCGCCGACATCATATATTGATTGGTCGTCATTTCCGGCAGCCCCGCCGTCGGCGTTTGTGCCAGCGTTTTCACCGGAGCACCAACCCCAAACAACAACAAAATAGACAGAGCAAAAGTGGTTTTGATTTTCATAGAAATGTCCGTATTAAAGCGTCCATTTCTTGATTCAAATCTTTGCCCGTCCCATCAGGATAATTCGATAAAATTTTGTCGCGACCCCCCCCATCCATCTGTCACCCCGCCGAGTCGATCGCCTCCGCCAACAGCCAGCGCCCCGCCCCGTTCGATCGCCCCCAAACCGTCACGGAGGTTCCGTTTGATAAGTTTTGTAACTGCCGGTCAACCCGGGGGTGCAGGGTGACGATCGCCCACACCTGGCCTTTTAGAGACTCCGGTTCGGACGGGGCGAGGGTATAGTCCTGTTCCCCGCGGCGGTGAAACGTACCCCGAAAGCGCCCGCACCCCGGCCCCAATTGGATCTCGGGGGATACCAACCCCGGAACCTCCCCCCCCGCCGGGTAAGCCTGCGGGCATTCCAAGTAATAGCGCTGCCACCGCAGCCAATCCGGACAATCGGGGGTCACATTGAACAAAGGCACGAGAGCCGCCGGGGCCTCCGGATCGGCCAACAGCGCCTCTTGCAGCGATCGCACCGGAAGCATCCGAGGAGAGATCCCCCTCTCCACACACAAAGCCGCCGCCATCCCCGCCGCCTGTCCGATCCCCAAAACGACCGGTTGCAGGCGGGTCGCGCCGTTGGCGACGTGGGAAACCGACAGATTTTTGTCCGCCGCCAGCAACCCGTCCACCCCCTCCGGAATCAGCGCCCCGTAGGGGATCGCGAAGGGCGTCCCCGTCGGGCGTCCGCCCCAGGGCAGCAATTTCAACTTCACCGGCAGGAGTCCGCCGGTATAGTGGTGGTCGTTAGGATAATTCCCGATCGCGATCGCCTCACAACTGCCCGAAGCGTCCACGGGAAGCGCGGCCACCCGCCCCCCCGAAATGGGCAAAATATCCCATTCCGTCACCGTCCGCACCCCGCGCAGGCGGCGGCTTTCCCGATAGTAGGGGTGGAGGGCGAAGGCCCCGAGCTGCCCTTCATCCAACCCCAAACTCACCTTCCACCCCCGGAAGGCGTGGGGAAAAATGCCCTCAGCGAGGCCGTAGCGCCTCCCCAAGCCCCGTTGGACGACGTGGGCGAACCCCCAAGCGTGCAGCAAACTCTCCCGCCAGAACGCCTCTCGCAGGCCCCCAGAAGCGATCGCGCGATCGCACCCCACCCCGTAATCGTTGCCCCGGTGGGGCCAGTTGAGCATGATCAAATCATTCGGCAACCGGCCGTAATTGAGAAACTGTTCCGGCGTGTATCCGTCCCAAGCCCCCTCAAATCGGGTCAAATCCACCCCCGGCGGCGGGGGGATTTCCGGGGCGGATCTCCCCTCCCCGAAGTCCCGCAGCAGCACCACCCAAGTCGGATCTTGCACCGGATAATTCTGGGTGAGCGAATTCGGTTCCGGGGGGGCGCTCGGTTCGTCCCACCGACTCCGAAACTCCCAACCCCAGCGGTGGGGTACTTCGCCCAAGGCCAAAATGTCCCCCAATTCCGTGCCGTCGATAATAATTTGGGCGGTGACGACAAAATCGGCAAACTCGACTCCCGAGATGCGATCGCCGGTCCGCAACACCTTCAAAGGCTCGTCACCCCAAATCCAGCGCAGGTTCGCTTCCCGCCGCACCCAGTCCGCCCAGATCGCCGCCCCGATGCGGGGGTCGTGGTTGAAAAAACTCACCCATCCCCAATCCAAACCCGCCGGATGCCGCCGCCGCACCTCCCGCAAAAACGCCCCCCACAATCCCGTTTGAAAGGGGAGCAATTCGTTCCCGTCCGGCGCGGAAACGCCGGCAGAGGTCAACATCCCCCCCAACCAGGGAAATTCGGTGACTAAAATAGTATTGGCTCCGCGACGGGCCGCTTGCAGCGCCGCGGCGGTGCCCCCGGTGCCGCCACCCACCACTAAAACATCGACATCGAATTGGTTCATTTTTTAATTTCCTTCGCGGACTATGAGGAGCAGGTGACGGGTGCAGTCTGCGCCATTTTACGTTTGGACGGTTCAAATCAATCGACGAATGCTTGAATTTTGTAAATTTTCCCCTCGAATTTTCCCCGGCGGCCAACTCCGCATCGGTTTCGGAACTGCGATCGCGATCCTTTCGATCGGAAGCGAACCCGCCCCGGCCCAATTTCTGCCGCCCCCGCCGCCGCCGGTCCCCCAACCCGCCAGCCCGCCGCCGGTATCCGAAGAATATATATTGGGTGCGGGCGATCGCATTCAGATCGATATTTTCAACGTCCCCGAATACAGCGGCGAAAACGGGCGCCACGAGGTGTCCGTCGATGGCACCCTCAACCTGCCCTTAGTCGGCGCGATCTCGGTGCGGGGGATGACCGTCAACCAGGCCACCGAAGCCCTTTCCCGGGCCTACGGCGAATATTTGCAGCGCCCCCTGATCACCCTGAAATTGTTGGAAACCCGCCCCATCCAAGTGGCGATCGCCGGGGAGGTGCGGAGTCCGGGCGCCTACATGATGTCCCCCGACGCCGGAGGCCAAACCGGTCCGGACGGCGGCAGAAAACTCCCCACGGTGACGCGGGTGTTGCAGATGGCGGGGGGCGTCACCTCCCTGGCCGACATCCGCCAGGTCAAGATCCGCCGCGCGGCGGGCGACAACCGAGAAACTGTTATCAACATCGATTTGTGGGCCCTGCTGCAAACAGGCGACCTGCGCCAGGATGTCCCCCTGCGGGACGGCGACAGCATTTTTATCCCCACGGTGACGGAACTCGATCGCGCCGAAAGCCGCCAGATGTCGAGCGCCAACTTTGCCAGCACCGCCGACAAACCCATCAACGTGGCCGTGGTGGGGGAGGTGAATCGGCCGGGTACCCACGTCCTCAGCGTCGAACAAGTTGAGGCGGCGGCGGGCGAAACGGCGGGGCGCGGAGCGCTTCCCCTGCCGGAGACGGTGGGCGTGTTCACCGTCACCCGGGCGATCCAGGCGGCGGGGGGGATCACTCCGGAGGCCGACATCCGCGCCGTCGAAGTGCGCCGCATCAGCCGCACCGGGACCGAACAGACCATCACGGTTGACCTGTGGAAACTGTTGCGGGAGGGGGATCTCGAACAGGATATCGCCCTGCAACAGGGGGATACGATCGCCGTCCCCGAGGCGCGATCGCTCGACGCCGAACTGCCCTCGGACGCGGCGACGGCCAGTTTTGCCCCGGGTCAAATTCAGGTCAGCGTGGTGGGGGAAGTCCTGAAACCGGGGACGATCACCCTGCCGCCCAACAGTTCCTTCAATCAGGCGGTGCTCGCGGCGGGAGGACTCCAGGGGGGGGCCGACAAAGATGAGATGGAGTTGATCCGGATCGCCCCCAACGGGACGGTTTCCCGGCGCACGATCGCGATCGACCTCTCGGGGGACGTCAACGACGCCAACAATCCCGTCCTGCGAAATAACGATGTCATCATGGTGAACCGGTCCGGCGGCGCCGCCTTTCGGGAGAATCTCGGCGCGGTGCTCGGCGGTCTGAATCCCCTCAACAACGTTTTGGGATTTCTCCGATTTGTCAATATCTTGAATTAAGATTGTCACAAGTGGGGTGTGTCGAAAACCGGGTTTCGATCCGAACTGGGGTTGATGGCAACCCGAGGAACCGTTCGGACATCCTATAGCGCTGCGCGCAGGGTGTAGGGTGTAGGGTGTAGGGTGTAGGGAATTGAAATGACCTGGGAATCAGGGTTCCGAGGTTTGTCCGCCTCACCCAACTGTAAACACATGAGCGCTCGTTGCTATAAAATCCCAAAAACTGTCGAATAAGGGGCGCTCGATCCGCGGCGATCGCCGAAAGCTGATCTCAAGTTCTGATCATCAGTTATCAGACAGTTTTCGGATTATTAAAGGACTAAAATAGTTTTGATAAAAACTATTCTTGCAGACCGGATATGACTCCCGATCGCCATCCATTCAAAAGACTTTCACAACAGTCGGTGTATCGGTTCCTGCCGATGCCGATGCCGAAGGCCAGTTGCCCTCTCCCGGCGGTCGGAAATGACTCCCGTTTCCGTCCGTTTCAACAGTGAGATTTCAGACTATTTTTTACGGTAACAACGAGAGCAAAAATGAACACCGGACGATATTCAAAACTGTCAATTATTCATCCCAATACTTCCGTATCGATCGCCGAAACCCAAACCTCTCGATTCAAAGGTCTACCCTATCCCTTCGACGGTGAAATGAACCGATCCGGTCGCGCCGGAATTTTGGGCAAAATCTGGCGTCTGATCTGCCGGCGGGCTCTGGTGGTCGTCGGCGTAACGGCGACGGCGACGGCGGGGGCCTATTTTTGGACCGTCGAACAGACACCGGAATATCGGGGGACATTTCAACTGTTGATGACCGACGGAAACGGGGAGTCGGACGAGGCCTCCCAGTTGAAGGTGTTGCAAAGTCCGAAACTGATGGCGGACATTTTGGAAACCATCCAAACTCGCTATCCCGAAGTCGATTATCGGTATTTGTTCAATCGCACCACCGGAAAAACCCCCCACCAACCCGATCGCCTCTCCGTCGCCCAACTGCCGGGAACTCAAATTTTGGAGGTCGGCTACCGGGATGCGGAACCCCAAAAAATTCAGTTTATTTTGGATGCGATCGCCGCGGCCTATTTGGAATACGGAAAACCGGAGGAAAAGCCCTCTCCCCAAGCCGAACAATTGCGGCTGATCGACAATCAGATCGCCCCCCTCGAATCCCGGATCGCGTCCCTCAAAAAAGAAATCGTCGGGCTACAGCAACAATACGGTTTCATCGACCCGGAAATCGCCACCCGGCAACTGGGCGATCGCGCCGCGGCGGTGGAAGGGGAACGGCTGCAAACCCAGGCGCAGTTGGCCGGGGAACAGTCCCGCTACGCCGCCCTGCAACAGCAACTCGGACTCGACCCCGAACAAGCGATGATGGCCTCGGCCCTGACCCAATCCCCCCGCTATCGATCGCTGCTGGAAAAATTGTTGGAAGTGGAGACGGAGGTGGCTTTCGAGTCAGCCCGGTTCAAGGAAAAATCCCCCCAAATTCAGGCCCTTTTGGACCAACGGAATCAGTTGTTGCCCCTGCTTCGAGAAGAGGCAGAACGGGTTCTCGGTCGGGATTTGTCCTCGGTCGATGCGAACATTCTCGCCCACCAGGATTCCCTCCGCATGGGCCTGATCGAGCAGTTGATCGCCTCGGCCAATCAGATCCAGATGCTGCAAGTGCGCGATCGCGTTTTGGAGCGATCGGCCCAACAATTGGAACAATACGCCGCGACTTTGCCGGAGGCGGTCCGTCGCCACGCCGATCTCAACCGAGAATTGCAGTCGGCCACCGCCCGCCTCGACGACCTCTCCAACCGCAAGGCCGAATTGCAGTTGACGGTCCAACCCCAAACCACCGCCGCCGCCTGGGAAGCGATCGCCCCCCCGACCATCCCCCGCAACGCGGCGGGAGAACTGCGGGCCGTGTCCCCCAACCTGCCGTTGAATCTGCTGTTGGGCGGATCGGCGGGTCTGGCTTTGGGACTCGTGGCGGCGCGAGGAGTCGATCGCCTCAACAACGTCTTCCGCGACACGGACGAAGTGGCCGAAAATACCCCGATTCCCCTGCTGGGGGTGATTCCGGCCAGCGACGATGCCCTGATGCTCCCGGCGCTGCCCCAGGGCGCCGACCGGGGCCAACCCCTGCCGAATTTGTCAACGGTGCCCTGCGGCGCGTTTCACGAGGCGTTTCGCTCCCTGAGCACGAATCTCAGCCTGCTGGCGACGGATTCCCCGGTGAAGTCCTGCGCGATCAGTTCCGCCTGTCCCGCCGACGGCAAGTCCACCGTGGCCTTCAATTTGGCCCTCGGGACGGCGGCGATGGGGCGGCGGGTGCTGGTGGTGGACGCAGACCTGCGAAATCCCCGCCTGCACTCGATGTTGGGGGTATCCAACGAGTCCGGACTCAGCGATGCGATCGCCCGCAATTTGGACGTGAAAACCCTGATCCGGCCCTCGCACCTGGATGAAAACCTCTCGGTGCTCACCTCCGGCCCGATTCCCGTCGATCCCACCCGGATGCTCTCCTCGTCGCGGATGCGGGAGGTGATGCAGGAGCTCGGCGAACAGTTCGACCTGATTATCTACGATACCGCCCCCCTGCTGGGTCTGGCCGATGCCAACCTCCTGGCCTCCCGCACCGACGGATTGATGATGGTGGTGGGACTGGGCAAAACCGATCGCGCCGCCTTCGATCTGGCGATGCGGGAGTTGGAAATGGCGGGCGTCCCCATCCTCGGAATGGTGGCCAACGGCGATCGCCAGGAGCGAAATTACTACTATTCTCAGGCGCTCTAGCCCTCAAAATGGGTTCCCGTCGGGGCGGTTCCCTCGAATGCCCCGACCGATTCAAGTCAAAAGTCAAAAGTCAAAAGTCAAAATTCCAGATTTCCTTTAATCAACGGCCCGTTCCCAACTCGGGAAATTCATTTTTTGAGCATCGGGAAGAGGTTTTCTCCACTGAGAACTGAGCACACTCCACACCCGTCGCGCAGCGCTACTTGTGCCAACTTGACAGTCCATCTTAACTTTATGTTAAAGTCAGGAGATCACGGATGTATAGAGATGAACATTGATGGAAAAAATCAAGATCGCGATCGTCGGAATCGGAAACTGTGCGAGTTCCTTAATTCAAGGGATCGAATATTACCAGGGGAAAGAGCCGTCAGAGGCGATCGGATTGATGCACTGGGAAATCGGTGGCTATAAACCCTACGATATGGAAGTCGTCGCCGCCTTCGACATCGACCGCCGCAAGGTGGGTAAAGAAGTCAATGAAGCGATCTTTGCCGAGCCGAACTGCACGACCGTATTTTGCTCCGAACTGCCCGCAACGGGGGTAAAAGTGAGAATGGGTAAGGTTTTGGATGGGTTCTCGGAACACATGGAAAATTACGAGGAAAAATACACCTTCGCCCTCGCCGACGAACCCGAACCCTCGAAAGCCGAAATGGTCGAGATATTGAAAGAATCCGGCGCGGAAATATTGGTCAATTACCTGCCCGTCGGTTCCCAAAAAGCGACGGAATTCTACGCCGAATGTGCGGTGGATGCGGGGCTTGGGTTGGTCAATTGCATCCCGGTTTTCATCGCCAGCAATCCCCTCTGGGCGGAGAAATTCCAACGGAAAAACTTGCCCATCATCGGCGATGATATCAAGGCGCAAGTCGGCGCCACCATCACCCACCGCACCCTGTCGGATTTGTTCAAAAAGCGGGGCGTGAAAATCGAACGCACCTACCAACTCAATACCGGCGGCAATACCGACTTTTTGAATATGCTCAACCGCAGCCGCCTGAACTCGAAAAAAGAGTCCAAAACCGAGGCCGTTCAAGCCGTGATGGGCGATCGCCTCGACGAGGAGAACATCCACATCGGTCCGAGCGATTATGTACCCTGGCAAAAAGATAACAAAGTCGCCTTCATCCGCATGGAGGGCAAATTGTTCGGGGACGTGCCTATGCATCTGGAAATGCGCCTGTCCGTGGAAGATTCTCCTAATTCGGCGGGGGTTTCCATCGACGCCATCCGCTGCTGCAAGTTGGCGTTCAATGCCGGCAAAGGCGGCATTCTCTATTCGCCTTCCGCCTATTTCATGAAGCATCCACCCCAACAATACACGGATGACGAAGCCTACCAGATGACGGAAGATTTTATCAATGGCAAGCGTGCCGATTGAGACAGAGAGAGAATCGGCAACAGGCAGGCAAACGGTAGGGTGAGGGAAAAAAGCGCAAAATTATAGCAGTTGTCTATCTGGTGCGATACGGTTCGATCCCCCTAAATCCCCCTTGACAAGGGGGACTTCAAGTCGATCTGTGTACCTCACTGACTTGAAAATTGCTGTAAATACCCCACACCCTACACCCTACACCCTACACCCTACACCCTCTCTATCACCACCCCTGGCGGGAGACGAGTTCCATGCACAATTGATTCACGGCTTCTGCATCGACGCGATCGCGCAACGTTGAAACTGCCTCGGCTTCCTCTAACTTTTCATACAGGGTTTTTGCCATCTCCATCACGTCCCCGTAACTGTATTTGCCGGTTTTGATGTCGAGCAATTCTTCGGCATCTCCGGCTTCCCGGCGATCGACGATCAGGATTCCATCCCTGAGAATTTCGATCCCCGTTTTTAATAGCCGGATCGCCTGCATGGCGAACTTGCAGTCGTAGCCGACTTTTGCCTCCATTTCCGCCCGGGCTGGGTTGCGGTTTTTCTGCCATTGCCGATAGTTTTTGTAGTCCCTAACCGCCCGGTGATACCGCTGACTTTTCTGCAACCGCTGCAAAAATTCCTTGGAGGAACCGGCGAGGGTTTGGGTGTAATCCAACGCCTCGTCGGGGAGGGGATGCTGTTTTAAAATCCCCTTGTAGTCGATTTCCCCGTTGAGTAGTTCGTAGAGTTTCTGGGCGGGTTCTAAAAACTCGATGCGATCGCGCACCAACAGATATAAATATTCCAAAAAACCGTTCGCCTGACTTACGGTTAAGGGCGGCGTTTCCACCAGTCCGAATTCCCCCGGTGTCGGCTTGTGGGTGGGGGGATTCAGCAGCCAGCGACGGTGCGATTCCAGCTTGTTTATCTGGGCGTAACCGTAGCCGGAATAGGTCCATTTCACCCGTTTGGATAAAAACAGGTGTCGGTGTTGTCGCAGCCGTTCCCCTACTTCGGTGAGGTGGGCGTAATCCCGAAACCAAAGCAGCTCCAAAATGTTGGGGTTGTTGTCAATCGAGAGGTTGAGAAATTTCCGCAATTCGTAAATGCAGGTATCTTCCGACAAAAAGGGAAATTTTTCCGAGGGTTCGACATCCCAACCCCGATCCTTTTGTTCGATGTGTTGGAGTCCCAGATAATAGGGTTTGCCGGCGATGAAAACACCGCGATAGTCGTAATCGGAGGTTTCTGTCGCCAGTCCGTAACCCCGGGAACCCGTCAGGGCGATCGCGATCGTCCGGTTCTCGATTTCAATACGATTCATGGGTTTTTTTGCCCATCGGGTAGCTTGTATTATACTTGTATTATACCTGATTTTGGAATGGGGTGCAAGTCCCGTGTGAAATCGGGGATTTTCGGGCGATCGCGGTCTTGACATCGGATCGAGTCGTGGGTTATATTTTGATTGGGCTATCCAAACCCTGCTATATTGAAGGGATATCTACAAGATTTTAACTCCTCCACAACTGATCAATTAAAAGTTATCAATGAAAGCGATCGCCAACTATCACGTTATCGACGAGACCAATATCGGAGACTTCTTTTCCTCTCCGTTACATTACTTTAATTTTCCGGGCTACGAAGTGAGCAAAATCGACCTTCGGACTTTGGATAAAGAACGCCCCGAAGACGATGGCGACTCCCCATTACCTCACCATGCGATCGTCGGAGGTGGGGGGCTCATGTTCGAGCGATTTCTCAATCATTTTCAGCGTTTGCAAGCTCGAAAAAACGACCGCCGTTTGGTGATGTGGGGAGCCGGACATCAAATCTATCAACGCGATCGCGATGTCAAATTTGACTATCTTCCTTATTTAGAAAAATTTGATATTGTCGGCATCCGAGATTTTGACGACGGATATGATTGGGTTCCCTGCGTGAGCTGTATGCACGAAGTCTTCGATCGCCGATACCCGATCAAACACGAGTTTGTTGTTTTTTCCCATAAAAAATTTCAAATTAATATTGAAAACTTTCCCCGGATGACGAACGAAGCCCAAAATTTTGAAGAAATTGTCAGATTTTTGGCATCAGGGGAAACCATTCTCACCAGCTCTTTTCACGGTGCATACTGGGGGACGCTGCTGGGGCGAAAAGTGTTGGCTTTTCCATTTACGAGCAAGTTTTTTACCCTCAAACACCCCGTAACTCTCTATCCGGTGGAACGCTGGAAACAACCGGATCTCAGTTTGAGGATATTTGGCAAAACCCTCTACCAACGTTACGACCAAACGAAGTTTTTATGCGATACTGAAGGTTGGCGATCGCACCTCAAAAACTGTCGCTCCTATCCCGAAAGTTTGTCCGAATGCCGCGATGGCAACCGTCGGTTTTACGAACGAGTCATGAACGAACTCGACGATACCCCGGTGGTGGATGGATAGAGAAATCCCCCCCTCATGACACTCGCACCTTTCGCCGCCGGGGTTTGTCATGGGGGACTTCACGGGTTCCGGCCCGAGTTCTGTTCTGGCCGGGGGTAGGGGAGCGCCTTCTCAAGTCCCCCGATAATGAGATTTTTTTTTGATGGATGTCCCGATCGCCGAGTTTAAGATTATATTAAGTAGAAGTTAAATTTAGGCGATCTGTGAGGAGTGCCAAAATGCGCGTCAAACCCGTAGAACTATTTCTTGCCCTCGGTTTAGTTGCGTTCCTGGGAGCCTGTTCGACCCCGGCCCCCGAACAGACGGCACCGGAAACCCCGGCAGAAGAAGCTCCGGAAATGGAAGACGGTGACGAAGAGGAAGGCGACGAAGAGGAAGGTGACGAAGAGGAAGGTGACGAAGAGGAAGGTGACGAAGAGGAAGGTGACGAAGAGGAAGAGGAGGAAGAAGCGGAAGACTAACTTCCGGATGATATAGCGCTGCACGCAGGGTGTGGGGTGTAGGGAACTGAAACGACCTTTAAATAAGGATTTCAAGGTTTGCCCCCTGAACGACACTGTTAATTTGGGAGCCCTCGTTGCTATACTTTCATCCCCACATGGCATCGAGTCCGAGTTTTCGGTCCGATGCCATGTTTTTTTTTAGCTCAAGGTGAAACCCGAAGAATGGGGTCAAACGAGGTCGTCTTTGTGTACCCACTCGTCTTCGGACTCGTCAAAATCGAAGTAGTGGACGAAATATTTCTTCCGCTTGCATCGGAGAATTTGGGCGGTATACCACTCTTCTTTATCGTCGTCCCAAACTTTGACTTTCAGACCCTCCGCAAATCCGTTATCGTCGGTTTTGGAATGATCCCGAACCCGGACATCTTCCCCATTCACCCATTCATCATCCGAGGAACCGTAGCCGACATAATGGACGAAATATTCGCCGTCTTTCGCCTTCAAAATCGTCGCTTGATACCAATCTTCCTCGTCTTCATCCCACACCTCAACCGCCTGGGCGATCGCATATTCGCCCCCATCCGAAATGGTTTGACTCGCGGACGGCGGCGGTGCAGAAAGGGTGCGATCGCTCCCCAATTCCGACTGCATGGAACTGTAGGTTTGTTCGATCAGTTTTTGGGCGACGGTTTGAATGCCAGTGTGTTCGTAATAGTTGGTGACTTGATCCACAAAAGCGGCGACAAAATCCAGATTGTCGTCGGCAATCTGAATCATATTTCCCAAACTGTCAAAAATCGATTGGGGCGTGATTCCGGTTTGGGAAATGAAGCCGTCCATCCACCCCTGAACGGCATTGAAACTTTGGGTGATAAATCCAAATTTTTCCGAGGTACTATTGCCCGGAAGAAAACCGCTCGCCGCCCCAAAAACCGGGTTATTCGTGACAATTCCGGCATCGGCATTGTCGATGATGCCGTGAATTTTAGCCAGGAAATTTGCCCCCAAGGGCAGGACGGCATCCAGACAGACGAGGGCGACCATTCGCATCAGCGCCGCATCTTTATAATTGTTGCTAAGACTCGCTGCAAAAACCTGCGGGTTGGGCTGCGGAATGCCGTTGAGTTGACAAAACGCGATTATTTCGACGGCAATTTTAATCAATAAATCGACCGTTTGCGTCGTATCCGCCTTGGGTGTGATATTATTTAAAAAGGAGAGAAAGCTAATTTTTTCTCCAACTTTATTCGCCAGCGCCATCGCCCCGATCGCCGCGTCCGCCTTGTCTACGGTTTGGTACAGTTTGACGGCGTTTTGATAGCCATATTGGGGGTCGTGGTAGAAGACGACGGCGCGATCGCGGATTTGTTGGATAATCTGGGGGTCGGTTTCCCCGGTGATGCTGCGGATGCTATTTTCAAAACCGACGAGGTTATTCCACTGGGAGGGCGCGATCGCGTCGATCGCATTTAAAACTTTAACCGTAATATTATCTTGGGGCAGATCGTCAACCAACTGAATAATAGATCGATCCATGGGGCGACCTCCTCGAATTAAACTCAATTTCCTTCAATTTTATGCCGTCGGGAGAACCGCCGGAATTTTTCGTATTGAAATTTAATATTTTTGTCAATATCGGGTGGGGTGTGCTCGGTGGGGTGTGCTCGGTGGGGTGTGGGGTGTGGGGAAAGTGAAAAGTGAAAAGTGAAAAGTGAAAAATTCCCGATTCCCGATTCCCGATTCCCTATTCCCTATTACCTATTCCCTGCGCGCAGCGCTATATGTCTCTGGCTAGATTCGAGAAATTGCGTTTCCGGCGACAATCAATAGGGATGAAATCTCGGGTCATGGAAGTCGCGGTGAACGTTTTACTGTTTATTCTCGGACTGTTTTTGGTGGTGTTATCCCTCCTCGATGCGCTGTGGACGGCCGTGTGGGTCGATGGCGGCGCGGGACCCGTCACCGCTCAAATCACCAACGGGGTTTGGTGGGTGATGAAAAAGTCGATTCGCACCAAACGCAATTATTGGCTCAGTTTGGCCGGTCCATTAATTCAAATATTGACGGTTTTTGCTTGGGTAGGTTTGTTGTGGGCCGGGTGGGTGCTGATGTTCAGTTCCGACTCCGGCGCGCTAGTTTACACCCGCACGCCGGCACCGGAATCCGGCACTTGGATCGATCGCATCTACTTCGTCGCCTACACCATGTCAACGATGGGAAACGGCGACCTTTATCCGAGCCGCGGCGGCTGGTCGATCGCCGCCTCTTTTACGACCCTGAGCGGGATGTTTTTGATCACGATGGTCGTCAGTTTCTTGCTGTCCGTGATCGGCGGCGTGACGACCAAACAATCTTTGGCGAGTCAAATTACCGGACTGGGAAATTCGGCCGAAGAATTTATTTTAAATGTTTGGGACGGGAAGGGATTTTCCGGTCTGGATCTGCAACTGATTTCCATGTCTTCCCAACTGGGAACTCTGACCGAGCAACAACTCGCTTACCCCGTGCTGCACCGCTATCACGGCGCGTCTCCCCAGGAAGACAGCGCCCCGGCGGTGGCGATTTTCGACGATGCGCTGACAATTATGAATTACGGGTTGCAGGAGTCCTACCGACCGCCCCCCGCCCTGCTGAAATCGGCGCGATCGACCGTGCAAAGTTACCTGAGAACCCTGGCATCCGCCTCCATTTATCCGGCCGATCGCGTGCCGCCCGCCCCCGACCTCGCGCCCCTGCGAAAGGCGGGAATTCCCGTCGTCAGCGACGAAGAATTTGCGCGATCGCTCGACGACCTGAACCACCGCCGCAAACTCCTTTTGGGCTTGGTCGAACGCAACAGCTTCAGGTGGCCCCAAGGTTCGCTATAATTCCCCAATTTCAAAACTAAAACTGTCGAATTTAATCCCGATTTAGATAATGGAAAATGTCGCTTTCTTTTATAAAAGTATCGAACCCATCGTCCGCATCGTCGTCATCGGGACGCTGGCTTATTTTAGCTTGTTAATTTTGCTGCGGATATCGGGCAAACGCACCCTGGCGCAGTTGAACGCCTTCGATTTTGTCATCACGATCGCGATCGGTTCCACCCTCGGGCGCCTGATCACCGCCAAAGGCGTCTCGCTGGCCGAAAGTATCACGGCATTTTTGACCCTGATCATCTTGCAATACCTGTTATCTTGGCTGACCGTGCGATCGCCGAAATTTGCCGACTTGGTGACGGCCGACCCGTCGCTTCTGTATTTTCGGGGGCAATTTTTACAGCCGGCAATGCGAAAGCAGCGGGTCACGAAATCCCAACTGTTGGCGGTCGTGCGCCAAAAGAAAATTGGCTCTTTGGAGGCGGTGGAAGCGATCGTCATGGAGTCGGCGGGGAAGATCGCCGTCATCAAAAAAGGAACCGATGGAGAACGGGCGGATGCCTCCGTTTTGGGCAAAGTTCCGGGAATCTACGAATCTCATCAAATTTAAGATCGGATTCGGTTATTGACTTGAAAATTGTAGATCCCCCCCAGCCCCCCTTAACAAGGGGGGAGACAGAGAATGCCTTGATTGATTTGAAAATTGTAGCTCCCCCCCAGCCCCCCTTAAAAAGGGGGGAGACAGAGAATGCCTTGGCTTCTGGTATTGAACCGGATTCGATATCATTCAATTTTCGGACTTTTAAGACTTCTCAAAACGCGATCGCTTGAGGGGGTTTTCCATCGATTTTCGGGAAAATACCGGATTCAGATACAAATCTCAGAATCGAAATCGCACCCGATCCAGTACAATTGAATCCCATGCGATGATTGGCCCGACAGAATGCACTCCGACTACCTCGAACGAATCCTCACCGCCCGCGTCTACGATGTCGCCCAGGAAACCCCCCTGGAGTCCGCCCCCCAACTCTCCAAACGGCTGCACAACACCGTTTTGCTGAAGCGGGAAGATATGCAATCGGTGTTTTCCTTCAAATTGCGGGGCGCCTACAATAAGATGGCGCAACTGCCCCCCGATCGCCTCGCCCAGGGAGTCATCGCCGCCTCCGCCGGAAACCACGCCCAGGGCGTCGCCCTGGGGGCGAGTCGCCTGGGAACCCGGGCTATTATTGTCATGCCCGTCACCACGCCGGAGGTGAAAGTCGAGGCGGTGAAAGCCCGGGGCGGCGAAGTGGTGTTGCACGGGGAAACCTTCGACGATGCCTATGCCCACGCCCGCGAGTTGGAGGTGGAAAAGGGTTTGACGTTTATTCACCCCTTCGACGATCCGGACGTGATCGCGGGGCAGGGGACCATCGGCATGGAGATTTTGCGGCAGCACCAGCAGCCCATTCACGCCATTTTCGTGGCGATCGGGGGCGGGGGATTGATTTCCGGCATCGCCGCCTATGTGAAGCGGTTGCGGCCCGAAATTAAGGTGATCGGAGTCGAACCCGTGGATGCCGACGCCATGTCTCAATCTTTGAAAACCGGATCGCGGGTGAAGTTGTCGGAAGTCGGGCTATTTGCCGACGGGGTGGCGGTGCGGCAGGTGGGGGAAGAGACGTTTCGCCTGTGTCAAAAATATGTGGACGACATCATTTTGGTGGGCACGGACGACACCTGCGCGGCGATCAAGGATGTTTTCGAGGATACGCGATCGATTTTGGAACCCGCCGGGGCACTGGCGATCGCCGGAATGAAAGCCTATGCGGAATGGGAAAAAATCAGCGAACAAACGTTAATTGCCGTGGCTTGCGGGGCGAATATGAACTTTGATCGCCTCCGATTTGTCGCGGAACGGGCGGAGTTGGGGGAACGCCGCGAGGCGATTTTCGCCGTGACAATTCCCGAAAAACCGGGCAGTTTGCGGCAGTTTTGCGACTGTTTGGGGAAGCGCAATCTCACCGAATTTAACTATCGAATTGCCGATAAAAAAGAAGCCCATATTTTCGTGGGAGTCCAGATCAAAGATCGGGAAGATGCGGGGAAATTGGCGGACAGTTTCGCGGTTCACGGGTTGACGGCGATCGACCTGACGGACGACGAATTGACCAAAATGCACCTGCGGCACATGGTGGGGGGGCGATCGCCTCTGGCCCACGATGAATTATTGTACCGCTTCGAGTTTCCCGAACGTCCGGGGGCGCTGATGAAGTTCGTGGCATCGATGAGTCCGAACTGGAATATCAGCTTATTTCACTATCGAAATAACGGTTCGGATTATGGTAGAATTGTCGTGGGGATGCAGGTGCCACCCAGCGAAATGGAAGAATGGCAGGAATTTTTGGAAACCTTGGGTTATCGCTATTGGGACGAAAATAAAAATCCCGCCTACAAGTTATTTTTGGGGTAGTAAGAAACCGGGTTTATTGGCAATATTTCGGTGAGGATGCAAAGCGTCTCATAGAAACCCGGTTTCTGAGGTGCGGGTGGGGGTGCGGCGGGGGGCGACAGCGCCAACTATAACTGATTGAGTCATGTCAACCCTCCTCACTTTCTTCGATGCGATCGCACAATTCCCCAAAGCGACGGACGGTTTCGGGAATCCGATCCCAATCGAAAGCCTGCAATTGTTGATTGAGGGTTTCGACATAATCGAGTAATGTCGAACATTGGTGTTCTTTCCCCCAACTTTCCAGGCGTCGGATAAACTTTTTTAAATCGCGATTGACCAGAGTTTCTCGCAACTCGAGCCAGGTCGTTTCCGCTTCCCGGCGGAGTTTTTTCATTAATTCCGGCAACCGAACCGTTGCCGGCGCGACATCGGAAGCCGCCGGGGGAGGTGACGCCAATTCCGGCGTCGTTTCCACTGGAATCGGGGTGAGATATTTCTTCAGTTCGGTCACAATTTGGGCCTGACTCACCGGCTTTCCTAAAAACCCCTCGCACAACTCTTTCAAATCCTGTTCGTTTTGATATTGGGGAGATGCGGTCAAAATAATAATGGGAATGTTGCCAGTGTCTTCACGATCTTTCAGGAAGTGGACGGCTTCCCGTCCGTCCATGCGTGGCATCCGCAAATCCATAAAAATGATATCGGGATGATAAATGAGCGCCAATCGGATGGCTTCCTGTCCGTCATTTGCCATCAGGATTTCGTGTTTTGTCGGGGCAAAATATCCGGCGATCAGATCCCGATTTGACTGCACGTCATCGACGACCAAAATAGTGGCGGGTTGGAATTGTTGTAAGTTGATATCTGCATCAAATTTTTTAGTCAAATTTGATTCGATTTCCACCGGTTCGACTTCGGGAAAATAAAAAGTAAATGTACTGCCGCGATCGCATTCACTTTCCAGGTGAATCGTCCCCCCCAGGAGGTGGACGAGGCGTTGGGTGATGGCCAGACCCAAACCCGTCCCCCCGTATTTGCGGTTGCTTTGACCTTCGCTCTGGGTAAAGGCATCGAAAATCTTTTGTTGATTGTCCTCAGAAATGCCGATTCCCGTATCCGAAATGGCAATTTCAAGGCAGAGGTGGTCTGGAGAGGGATTGATTTGATTTTCGCAGCGGCGGACGGCGATCTGGACGGAGCCAAATTCGGTAAATTTGATCGCATTTCCGACCACATTAAACAGAATTTGACGCAATCGCACTTCGTCCGTCATGATCATTTTCGGCAGTTGTTCGTCGATCGCAACGTGCAGTTGCAAATTCTTCTCGATCGCCTTCTGTAAAAAGATCTGCTGAATTTCCCATACGATCGCCCGAATTTCCACCGGTTCGCAATGAATTTGCAGTTTCCCCGCTTCAATTTTAGACAGATCTAAAATATCGTTGATCAGAGCGAGGAGGGTGCGGCCGCTGGAGGCGATCGCATCGACGTAGGAACGCGCCGTCGGGTCGGCAATCATCGATTGGAGCAAGTCTGCGAACCCCAAAACGGCATTCATCGGCGTGCGGATTTCGTGGCTCATATTCGCCAAAAATTCGCTCTTGGCGCGATTCGCCGCCTCCGCCTCCCGGGTGATCCGTTTGAGGGTGATATTTTTGCGGAGCAATTCTTGGCGTTGCTGCTGCTCTTGACAGAGCAGTTGAGTCTGGGCGATCGCGATCCCCAATTGGGAGGCGACGGCCTCGATCAATTCGATTTCATCGGCACTCCAATTCCGCTCATATTCACATTGATGCAAGCTGATAATACCATTCGGCTTGCCCCGATAAAATGTGGCGATCGCCAGCATCGATTTGAGGGTCGGTGTCGGCCCCCGCTCCAACTCTTGAATCGAGGCCAGAATCGGAGAAACTAAACCCCGATGTGGCGCGGCACATTGCATTCCCAAAAAGGTGGAAATCTGAAATGCGATCGCCCGATCCTGGCGCATCAACGCTTCGATATCGGCATTTCCATCTAGGGAAATTTCGGATTCCAAGGCATCGAGTAAACGACAGTTTGATTTTGAATACTTCGCCATCAACGAAGCGCGGGGGATGGGTTCCGACGTATAGGTATGAATCAGACAGCAATTCACTTGAAAGGCTTCCCCGATCGCCCGGGCCGCCGTCTGAAAAATTTCGTTGACATCCAAACTCTGGCGAATCTTGTCCGTGATCTGCTGCAATAACAGAATTTTTTGCAGTTGATTGTGCAGGGCTTCTTCCGCCTGTTTGCGATCGGTAATATCTTCAGCGATCCCCGTATATCGATAAATGTCCCCGTTGTCATTCCGAACCGGAAAGGAGCGAGCCTCAATCCACCGGATTTCTCCGTCGGCCCGCAGGATGCGGTAGGTTTCATTAAAAATTTCTCCGTCCCGGATGTGTCGCGTCAACATCTCCCCGATCGCCCCCCGTTCCTCGGGGTGGACCGAGAGCAGCCAATGGCGGGGATCTTCGTACAAACTCTCCCGCGACCGCTGCCAAATCTCCTCGTAGGCGGGGGAAATGTAGAGCATTTCCCCGGTCGTGGAGGTCATGAAAAACACCTGGCGGATATTTTCAGCCAACTGGCGGAATTTTTCTTCGCTCTCTTGCAGGGCCAGTTCCGTCTGTTTGCGATCGCTGATGTCGGTGTGGGTACCGATCGCCCGCAGGGGTTTACCGTCGGGGGTGCGGTCGATCACCCGGCCGCGATCGAGAATCCACTTATAACTGCCGTCCTTGCACCGCACCCGGTGTTCGCTCACATATCGGGCGGTTTCCCCGTTCAAATGTTTCTCCAAAACCGCAAAGACTTCGGGTTGGTCGTCGGGGTGAATGCGGGTTTCCCACTCCGAGAGATCGTCCCCGATCTCCCACTCCTCAAAGCCGAGAATTTCCTTCCAACGCCGGGAGAAAAAAACCGTGTCGGTTTGGGCGTTCCAATCCCAAACCCCGTCCCCGTTGCCCTCGAAGGCGAATTGCCAGCGTTCCTCGCTCTCCCGCAGGGCCGCTTCCATGCGCTTGCGATCGCTGATATCGAAATTGATGCCGATCATCCGCAGGGGTTCGCCCCGCTCGTCCCGCTGTACCAAACCGTAGGCTTTCAAACAGCGCACCGTCCCGTCCGGGTGCAGGACGCGAAATTCCGTATCGAACTCTTTTTCCCCCGCCAGGGCCGATGCGATCGCCCGATCAGCGTGTTGGCGATCGTCGGGATGGATGCCCTTCACCCAAGCATCATAGGCGCCGCCGAACTCCGACCGCTTCACCCCGTAGAGTTCGTACATCCGATCATCCCAGATCAAAAGATTGCGGACGATATCCCACTCCCAAATCCCGATCGCGGCCGACTTGACGGCCAAACTCAGGCGGTCCGAGAGGTCGCGCAACCGCCGTTCGGTCCGTTTGTGTTCGGTGATATCCCGGGCCGCGGCGTAGATGCGATTTCCCCCCGGAGTGGAACGCCACTCGATCCAGCGGTAGGACCGGTCCTGGCACCGGTAGCGATTCACAAAATTGATCACGGGGTGTTGTTGGGACAACTCGGCGATCGCATCCAGGGTGGGGGCCAAATCGTCCGGGTGGACGAAATCCAAAAACGAGGTGCCCTCCAACTCCTGCAGCGGATAGCCGAGGGTCGCCTCCCAATGTTGATTTAAGCGCAGGAAATGTCCTTCGAGATCGGCGATGCAGAGCAAATCCAGGGACAGGGAAAAGAAGCGGTCGAGTTCTTTGGTTTTCTCCTTCAGGGCGACCTCCGCGGCCTTGCGATCGCTGATATCAAAAATCGCCCCGTCCAACCACAGCAGATTTCCCCCCGCGTCGAATTTTCCCTGGCCTTTTTCGTACACCCAGCGGATGCCACCATCCCGGTGGACGATGCGATATTCCAAAATAAACGGTTGCCGTCGTGCGATCGCCTCCAACACTCCGGTTTCCACCGTCAGGCTATCATCGGGGTGGATGAGACTGGCGTAAGCTCGCACCCGATTTTGAATCAATTCCTCGGGTTTATATCCGGAAATATCGGCGATGGCGGCGCTGATGAATTCCATCGTCCAATTTTCATCGCAGGCGCAGCGGTAGATGGCGCCGGGGAGGTTGCCCACCAGGGTGCGGAACCGGGCCTCGCTCTCGGCCAAAAGGGTTTCCATCCGTTTGCGATCGCTGATGTCGGCGCTGATGCCGGTCACGTTCCAACACTCGCCCCCCTCGTCCCGCACGGCGGTATAGCTGGCGGCAATCCAGCGGATACTTCCATCTCGGTGCCGAAAGCGATACTCGACGGAGGCCGGTTCTTCGGCAAAAAAGCGATCGAACAGCGGTAAAATTACCCGTTCCCGATCTTCGGGCCACACCCGGGACATCCACAGGTTTTTGTCCGCCAAAATTTCTGCGGCCGTGTAGCCGAACAGGGCTTCGCAACCGTCGGATTGGTAGTTGTATTTCCAATCCCGATTGGCAAACACTTTAAAATTGACGATCGACGTGGTGAAGGCGCTGTTCAAAATCGATCGCAGTTGCGCTTCGCTGGTTTTGAGGGCGGTTTCGGCCCGCTTGCGGTCCGAGATATCCCGCAGGATGACCGTCAAAATGACTTCCCCCCCGCTCTCGAACCGCGAGATCGAGGCTTCGGCGGGGAATTCCCGGCCGTCTTTGTGGCGGGCCCAAATGGTGACATCGCGATCGCCCATCCGGCGGGCCGAGTCGTCAGAGTTGCGGAATTCCCGGACGTGGCGGCGGTGGACTCGGGCGAATCGTTCGGGTAACAGAATATCGAGAGATTGCCCGATCGCCTCTTCCCGGGAGTAGCCGAACAGTCTCACGGCACCTTGATTGAATAGGGTAATTTGCCCGGACTCGTCCACGCAAACGATCGCATCTTCGGCGATCTCCAAAATTCCGGCTAGTTTGGACTGGCGGTCGAGTTTCTGTCGCAGGTGGCGATTGTTTTCCAGGAGGGTTGCTTGTCGGATCGCGATCGCCAGGTGGATACAGAGGGTTTCGAGGCGATCGATGTCCTCCGGCCGCCAGTCCCGAGTTTTGTCGTCCTCACAGACCACCAGCAGCCCCCCCACATCGCCTTCGATGTGGATGGGGAGAATAACGCAGGCTCCGATTTTCGATGTCTTCAGATGGGCGGCAATATCGGCATTTTGAAAGTCCGCGATCGCGATCGGTTCCCATCCGGAAATGAGTCCAATTGGAGCCGGAAAGTTAGCCCAATTCAGCAGGGGAGAAGAAGCCACCCCCCGCCAGCCGCCATCCGCTTCCCGGCGGTAAATCAGGGCGCGATCGGTTTGGAGCAGCCGGCGCACTTCGTCTGTGGCCGTCTCAAAAATTGTCTTGATATCTGAGGACGAGTGAATCTGGCGGGCGACGTTGAGCAGCAAACTCTCCCACGTTGTCGGGTTTCCGGGCCGTTCGTGCCGTGCCGAGGATTGTCGATTCACTTCCTATTCCCCTTTCTAAAAATCCGAGTCCAAATCGTCGATTTTAATTTTTTTTGTTCAAATATTGCGCTTTAAAATCTGTTTAAACTTGAAGAATTGACCCTTGAAATAATTCCTCCGTCTCCACCCGAACACCCGGGGATCGCATTTCTCCGCCAAAAGGATTTGAGAATTCGATCAATGTCGGGCGATCGTCCCCAGGTACATTGGTACTGATCTATCAAAATGGGCGGGATCTACTTCTTTAATTTTGCCAGATTCGGTCCGTTCCTAGAGCCGGATCGAATGGGTGGGAGAATTGACCGAACTTTCGGGTGGGTTCGGATGGTAGCGGTTCTGCAGGTTCGGGCGGCGATCGGGCGATCGACCTGAAAGGAGAGTTCGCAAGTTAATAAAAATTTTGGCTTTTTCAAGAAAATTAATGAATCGGGGCGCGACTGCCGTCCCCTTTTGACCCTTGTCTTTCCCCCGCCCCCTCCGATAATATCTACCGTGAGTCGGACGGGCGGTCAAATTCGTCAAGCCCTCTCGCATCCGAGACATTTTCCCGAGCCGGATGCCGGTTACGACGGTCGATCGTGCCAAGATAGATTATTAAGTTCAACTGACATCAAAGCTCATGGGTAAACAGCGAGTTCTCTCTGGCGTGCAGCCGACCGGCAACCTTCACCTGGGCAACTACCTCGGCGCCATCCGCAACTGGGTGGAAGGTCAAAGCCAGTACGACAACTTCTTCTGCGTGGTGGACTTGCACGCCATCACCGTCCCGCACAACCGGGCGACGCTGGCGGCGGACACTTACACCGTCGCGGCGCTGTACCTCGCCTGCGGCATCGATCTCGACCACTCGACGATCTTCGTCCAATCTCACATTCCGGCCCACAGCGAGCTCACCTGGCTGCTCAACTGCCTGACGCCGATCAACTGGCTCGAAGATATGATCCAGTTCAAGGAAAAAGCCGTGAAGCAAGGGGAAAACGTCAGCACGGGCCTGCTGGATTACCCGGTGTTGATGGCCGCGGACATTTTGCTCTATGATGCCGATCGCGTCCCCGTCGGAGAAGACCAAAAACAGCACTTGGAACTGACCCGGGACATCGCCGCCCGGTTCAACCACCTGTTCGGCCAAAAGGACGAGGAGATCCTCAAAATCCCCGAACCCCTGATCCGCACCGAGGGCGCCCGGATCATGAGTCTGACCGACGGGACCCGCAAGATGTCCAAGTCCGATCCGTCGGAATTGAGCCGGATCAACCTCCTCGACTCCCCGGACGCGATCGCCAAGAAGGTGAAGCGGTGCAAGACGGACTCGGTGCGGGGCTTGAGTTTCGACGACCCCGACCGCCCGGAGTGCCACAACCTGCTGGGCCTGTACGCCCTGCTGGCGGGCAAAACCAAGGCGGAGGTAGCCGCAGAGTGCGCCGATATGGGTTGGGGACAGTTCAAACCCCTGCTGGCGGAAACGGCGATCGAGCGGCTCAAACCCATTCAGGAGCGCTATAAAGCGGTGATGGACGATCGCGGCTATTTGGAGTCGGTGTTGCGATCGGGCCGGGAAAAGGCGGAGGCGGTCGCCAACCGGACTTTGAGTCGCGTCAAGGATGCCCTGGGCTATTCCAAACCCCTGTGATCTCGAGTTCGGAGCATCAGTTATCGGATAGATTTCTGATGATTGAATTCCCGAAATCGTCGGAATCCAAACGATTTTATCCCATCCGATATCAGGGCGATCGGCTTTGCCGGTGCGCTTCCCGCCATCGTCGCCGGCCGCTCTCAACCGTTGTCAACCTGCAATGGGATTCGCCAATTCTGGCAATTCGACAATTGCCCACCCCATCAACTCGGTGCGATCGTCGGGAAAAGAAAACGGAAAAAACGAGGATTTTCCCCCCGCCATCGGCTCGGAATTACCCGAATTTTTAACAAACAAACGGGTAAAGCATTATCCCATTCAATATCCCTTTTAAACTCTACATTCTATGAATCGTTTTCGGAACGCCTGTTTGACCCCCAAGGAATTTGTCATCACGGCCGAAGTGGCCCCCCCGAAAGGGGGCGACCCCCATCACATGATCGAAATGGGGCGGTTGCTCAAAAATCGCGTCCACGCGGTGAACGTCACCGACGGCAGTCGGGCGGTGCTGGGGATGAGTTCCCTGGCCTCCTGTGCCATTCTCCAACATCATGGAATTGAGCCGATTTTGCAAGTCGCCTGCCGCGATCGCAACCGCATCGGTTTGCAGGCTGACCTTTTGGGCGCCCACGCCCTCGGAATTCGCAACATTCTCGCCCTGACGGGGGACCCGGTGAAAGCCGGAGATCACCCCGAAGCCAAAGCCGTTTTCGACTTTGAATCCGTGCGATTGTTGCAGGCGATCGACAAACTTAACCACGGCCTGGATTGGAACGAAAAAACCCTTCCCCAAGGCGGCACCGACCTGTTTCCCGGCGCGGCCGTCGATCCCCAATCCCCCAGTTGGTCGGGGTTGAAAAGTCGATTCAACCGCAAGCTGAAGGCGGGCGCCCGCTTTTTCCAAAGTCAACTGATCACCGACTTCGATCGCCTCTACAAATTCATGAATCAAATCGGTTCGGAAACAGACCAGCCGATCTTGGCGGGAATTTTCCTGTTAAAATCCGCCAAAAATGCCCGCTTTATCAACAAGTACGTCCCCGGCGTCAACATCCCCGATCCCATCATCGATCGCTTGGAAAAAGCCCCCCACCCCCTGGAAGAGGGCGTTAAAATTGCGGCTGAACAGGTACAAATCGCCCGCCAAATTTGCCGCGGCGTCCACCTGATGGCCGTCAAGCGGGAAGATTTGATTCCCCAAATTTTGGACGCCGCCGGGATTCCCCCCCTCGGTTGATGAGGATGGGGGCAACCGGAGGCAGGGGAGGCGGAGGAAGCGGAGGGGGCTCCTGGAGGCGACCGGAGGCGACCGGAGGCGACCGGAGGCAGGGGGGCAAGTTTATATCAGATCCAGTTTTTGAACCGTACAAATTCCCCAATCATCGACCGATGATTTTTGCTGGTCGGGGCCCCTGGCTTGCGCCCTTGGGAATTAATTTCCAAGCGGTCTGGATGTCCCAACCGCTCCCTCTGCTCCCTCTGCTCCCTCCGCTCCCTCCGCTCCCCTACACCCCACCGAGCACACCCCACACCCCAAAACAGATGATTCCTGACAATCCCCAAGCCAAAATTCAAGCGGGCCGGTTGGCGATTCTACTCCACGAAGGTATCCGGAGTGCGATCGGAAAAACGGGCCTGTCCCTGCTGCGCTACAGTCGGGCGAATATCGTGGCGGTCGTCGATCGCGACTGTGCGGGGCGATCGCTTCCGGAACTGACGGGAATTGAGCGGGACGTGCCGATTTTCGCCTCGGTGGAAGAGGCCCTCGCCGTCAATCCCAATATTTTGATAATCGGCATCGCCCCCCCCGGCGGCGCCCTGCCGGAGGCCTGGTGGGGGGATCTCGATCGCGCCGTGCACGGGGGACTCTCCATCGTCAACGGCCTCCACACCCGACTGATTCCCTTGGTGGAACGGCGGCACGGGGCGAGCTTGGAGGCGTTGCTCAGAGGCAACCAGTGGATTTGGGACGTGCGACAGGAACCCCCGAATCTCCCCATCGCCTCGGCTCAAGCGCGATCGCTCGACTGCCGGCGGGTGCTGACGGTGGGGACGGACATGGCGATCGGGAAAATGTCCACCAGCCTGGAACTGGACCGGGCGGCTCAAGGACGCGGCATCCGCTCCAAATTCCTGGCGACGGGCCAGGGGGGCTTGATGTTGGGGGAAGATGGCATCCCCCTGGATTCGGTGCGGGTGGATTTCGCCGCCGGGGCCGTCGAGCAGATGGTGATGCGGTTCGCGCAGGGCCATGACCTCCTGATTGTGGAGGGGCAGGGGTCCGTGCTCCACCCCGGTTCCACCGCCACCCTGCCCCTGCTGCGGGGGAGCCAGCCTACCCACCTGATTTTGGCCCACGCGGCCGGACGGACCCACATTAAAAAACATCCCCACGTCCCGATCCCCCCCCTGCGGGATGCGATCGCCCTGTACGAACTCGTTGCTTCCGCCGCCGGGGCAATGGAACCGTCCAAGGTTGTCGGTATCGCCCTCAACACCTACGGTTTGGGCGACGCTGAGGCCCGGGACGCGATCGCCCAAACCCGGGACGAAACGGGTTTGCCCTGCACCGATGCCGTCCGCTTCGGGGCGGATATTTTGCTCGATGCGGTGATGGATAGTTGAGAACCCAAGTTTCTGAACGACTCCCCCTCCCCTGAATTTCCATCCCCGACTCCCGACTTCCGACTCCCGACTCCCCCCCATTCATCGCAGCAGCGATCGCGCCAACATCGTCCCCAGCAAAACGCTCAATACCCCCAAAATTGCGCTGCCGGCCCAGTACAAAACCGCGATCGCAAAACGCTGTTGTTGAAATAAATTATACGTTTCCAGTTCGTAGGTGGAAAAGGTGGTGTAAGATCCCAGAAAGCCCACCGCAACGATCAGGCGAACTTCCGGAGAAATGATTCCGGAATTGAGGGCGAGGGGGACGAAAAAACCCATTGCCATCGATCCGGTGAGGTTGATCAACAACGTGCCGTAGGGAAAGGCCACCCCGAATCGCTCGACAAACCACAGGGTCAGATAATAGCGGGACAGCGCCCCGGCGACCGCCCCGAAAGCGATCGCGATCGGATTGCGGACTGCCGGCAGTTGCAGCACGTCGGGCAAAGATGCGGGAATGGCAACCAGCAGTTGAAGTAAGGTTCTGAACATGAGACATCGGTCGCGGGTTTGTGATACCTTAACACGACGCGATTTCCATTCTCCTGGGACTGAGTCCTCCGGTCAGGGAATTGGGTTTTGCCGGTGTCTATAATTCTTTGTAGATGACAATTTTGGCCGGTCGTGGCGAGTCGGTCACTTGAATTTCCACCGACTTCGGCGATGGTAAATTGCGATAACATTTCATCCCCAATGGTGCGATATGACCCCTAAAAAAATTCTTGGGACTGCGTTGATCATTTTGGTGATTACCTTTATCACCTCCGGAGATAGTTTTGAATTCCTGCCGAAGTCCGTCCGGAGTGCAAGCCAGACGAGCCGCGAGTTTTTGGTCGGACTCGTCCCCGACTGGCTGACTCCTCAGAATTTCAACGAACAGCGGGAAAAGGATGTGGAACAGTTGGAGCAAAAAGGCCAACCCGCCGAAGAAGATTAGGTGGGGCGGGGCTAAGGGGCTTCGGTAAGCGGAGGAAGCAGAGGAAGCGGAGGGAGCAAAGGGGCTCTGCTTTCTATTCCCTATTCCCTATTCCCTATTCCCTATTCCCTATTCCCGACTCCCGACTCCCGCGCCGCGCCCTAGGCTTTCTTCTTCAGCCAGCTAAACATGGCCCGCAGGTCTTTGCCCACTTCCTCGATGGGATGTTCGGCCTCCTGGCGGCGCATGGCTGTGAAACCGGGTTTGCCGGATTGATTTTCCAACACGAATTCCCGAGCGAACTGGCCGCTTTGAATTTCTTTCAAGATCTGGCGCATTTCTTGGCGGGTGGCCTCGTTGACGACCCGGGGGCCGCGAGTATAATCCCCGTATTCGGCGGTATTGGAGATGCTGTCCCGCATCTGCGCCAAGCCGCCCTCGACGACCAAATCCACGATCAGTTTGACTTCGTGGAGGCACTCGAAATAGGCCAGTTCAGGCTGGTAGCCGGCTTCGACGAGGGTCTCGAATCCGGTTTTGATCAGGGCGCTCAAGCCGCCGCACAGGACCGCCTGTTCGCCGAACAGGTCGGTTTCGGTTTCTTCCCGGAAGGTGGTTTCCAGGATGCCGCCCCGGGTACCGCCGATGCCCTTGGCGTAGGCCATCGCGCGATCGCGAGCCTGTCCCGAGGCATCCTGGTACACCGCGAACAGACAGGGGACGCCCTGGCCTTCCTCGTAGGTGCGGCGCACCAGATGTCCGGGGCCCTTGGGCGCCACCATGATCACGTCCACATTTTCGGGGGGGACGACCTGGCCGAAGTGGATGTTGAATCCGTGGGCAAATGCCAACACTTTGCCTTCGCTGAGGTTGGGTTCGATCTCGTTTTTGAAGACGGTTTTTTGCACTTCGTCCGGCAGCAGGATCATGATGATATCCGCCTGTTTGGCAGCCTGGTCCACGGGGTACACCGTCAGTCCGGCATCTTTGGCTTTGGCGGCCGACTTGCTCCCCGGATACAGCCCGACGATGACGTTCATGCCGCTGTCTTTGAGGTTGAGGGCGTGGGCGTGGCCTTGGGAGCCGTAACCGACGATCGCGATCGTTTTACCGGCCAATAGGTCGAGGTTGGCATCGGCATCGTAGTACATACGGGCCATAGCGGAGATCTCCTTCGGTGCAAGTCGTGTGTAAGAGTTATTGCAAAACTAATATCCTATCACGGCGGCCGACCGATGCGGGGGGTGCGATTTGCGGATCGTGGGAAATGGGCGCGATGTCGCCAATTTTAGAAAATTTAGAGAATTGTGAGAAAATTTTGGAAAAACTGTGGGCAACCGAACCGGTTTGATTTAAAGTGAAGTCGAACTCGAACCCTCTGGTCGCCCCCATGCTGGAATATCTCACCCTCCCCGACAACCTGCTTCCCCCGGTTGCGCCCTATTCCCACGCCGTGCGGGCGGGAGATTTTCTCTTCGTGACCGGCCAGCTTTCGGAAGATCCCCAAACCGGGGAAGTCGTCACCGGACCCATCGAAGAACAGACGCGGCGGGTGATGGAAAACTTGAGATTGGTCCTCGAACAGGCTGGGACGGGATTCGATCGCGTCGTGATGTCCCGGGTGTTCGTGACGGATTTTCGCTATTACGAGGCGGTTAACGCCGTCTATGCGTCCTACTTCCAAGCCGGACGCCTCCCCTGCCGGACGACGGTGGGGGTCTTGGGACTGGCGGGTTTCGGCGATGTCGAGATCGATTTGGTGGTGTATTGCGGCGACTAAAAGGCAAAGGTCAGAGGACAGCTCATCTCACGTTTATCGCGTTTTGTAAAGATCATTTTCAATTTTGTTACATGGAATTGACGAGGCCGCCACTCCAAACTCGTGTCACAATTGGCTTTTAGCTTTTAAAGCCAAGTTGTCGCGATCATTCGCTTATTAAGTCTTGTGTCGAAGTCATACTCAGAATCCGAAATATGAGTTTCAATGAGTAATATAAGAACGCGCACTTTAACAATTTTTGTGGGCGCCGATACTGCTGAATGTGATGTTATTGCCATCAGTGACATGAGAAGACCTTCACAGTTAACACGATTGATCTGGGACTTCTACCGGGAGAACCAAGCGGAACTGCAACAGCTCAAGCCCTTGGGGCAATGTAAGGTATATCGGCGGTGGGGTGTTCTGCACATTCAGTGCATGAGTCAGGATCTCGCAGAAGCGATCGCCACCTCGAAGTCTCTGCTTCAGGAACCGGTTTCGCTGATGCGTCTGGCTCAAAAGATTAAAATATCCGTAAAAAATACGACGGTGGCGGTTTTTTATGTTAATCCCGACACCATCATCGCCTGATATTTGTGGGTGCAATACCGAACAACATCCCCGCGATCGCCGGATTGCGGGGATTTCCAGTTCGCGCACGTCTTTTTTAAAAATTTCCCGGATCGCTTCACCCAGGACAGGAAATATCAATCATAGATGCACCCTGATGGCTTTCCCCCGGCTACGGCCAGGGGATTTTTTTTGGCGAGAATAGCGTGGCGCGCCGGTCATCGGTCATCGGTCATCGGTCATCGGTCATCGGTCATCGGGAACTCCGAGTGCTTTTCTATCGACGAAACGGTATCAATTAAGTGGCCACCGCAGAAAAGCCGTTCTGTTGCGTCGGCGAGTCGCCCTCAACTTTGCCATTTCGCAACTCTTTTTGAATGGAAATCGCCTTTCCCAAAGAAGCGATCGCCTCCTGGTATTTGTTGAGTCTCGACAGCAGGGCCCCCCGGTGCCGCCAGCTTTCCGCGTCGTCCGGCTTCAGGGCGATCGCGGTGTCGAAAGAGGCGATCGCGTCGTCGTGGCGTTGCAATTTTTCCAAACAAATTCCCCGCCGGCGCCAGGCGTCGCCGGCGTCCGGTTTCAAAGCGATCGCCCGGTCCCAATTGGCAACCGCATCGTCGTATTTTTTTAACGCCCCCAACACTTCCCCCCTCGCCATCCACGCCGCATAATTGTCCGGTTTGAGACTCGTGGCGCGATCGTAGGATTCCAGGGCCTCAGAGTACCGCCGCAACTTGGCAAAAAGTGCCCCCTGGGCGCTCCACAATTCCGGTTCTTTCGGATGGATGGCGATCGCCTGTTCATAGGACGCCACCGCGTCGGCGTATCGGTTCAGGTGACACAGGGCGATCGCCCGATTCGCCCAGATCTCGAATTGGCCGGCGTTGATTTGGATGGCGCGGTCGTAGGACCCGATCGCCTCCTCGTAGCGCCGCAATTTACTCAATACATTACCCCGATTGTGCCAAGTTTCGTAGTGGTTCGGTTCCACCGCGATGGCGCGATCGTAGGACTCGATCGCTTCTTCATACCGCTTAAATTTCCGCAGCAAGGCCCCCCGATTGTGCCAAGCTTCGTAATCGTCCGGTCGGATTTTTAGGGCGCGATCGTAGGACTCCAGAGCCTCATAGTAGCGCTTCAGGCGCACCAACACGTTGCCCCGATTGTACCAGGTTTCCGCTCGCCCGGACTGCATCGAGAGGGCGCGATCATAGCTCCCGAGGGCTTCCGAATGGCGCTTTAACCGCACCAGGGCATTGCCCCGCTGATACCAGGCTTCCCCCAAATTGGGGTTGAGTTCCAAGGCGCGATCGCACGCGGCGATCGCTTCCGTATATTTGCGTTGAGAAATCAGCGCTTCTCCCTGTTTCAAATAATCGTCCGCAATCAACGATTGATGAGGCGGGGAATGCTTCTTCTGTGGGATCGTCGCCGCCTGCGGTTTCGGCGCGGGTTTCGGCGCGCTCGGTGGCGTTTTAGGGGTCGGCACGGTCGGCTTTTCCACCCGTCCCAAGGCCTCGGTTTTCGCCTGCCGCACCTCTGCGATCATCCCCTGCAACTGGCTGATAAACTGGGCTTTGAGTTGTTCCAATTCCCGGATCGAAGCCTTCGATGCTTCCGCTTCTCGGGTCAGAAAATCGATGGATTTTTGAGCGGTTTGAACTTGCAGTTCTAAATCTTGGATCAATCGCCTGGAACGGTGATTGGAGGTTTTCAATTGCGTTTCCAAGCCGTCCACCTGCCGCAGGCGTTTTGCCGTTTCGCCCACGAGTTCCCGAATCACAAACCGCCGCACCATCCAGAAAAACATCAGGGTCAAAATGGGCGATAATGTCGCGCTCAAAAGTAACGTATTGAGTAAAATAATCGTGGCGCCCAATTCGGATTGACCCGACCCGGTGTTGAGTTGGGCGGATTGAGTCGAGGCGACCGTCGCTGAAAATGGCGATTCTCCGCCCAACTGGGGGCGACTCCAGGTTTCGGGGGCGCTCACGGAAGCGACGGTTTGGGGCGTCGCGATATCGATCGCATCGACAAAATTTTCCGCCTCGGAAACGGGGTTGTTTTCCCAGGTCTGTTCAGGGACGGGACTCGCCTCGCTCAGGGATTCCTGAGCCGCCAGGGCCGCCAGGGTCAGAAGGGCTATGGTCGATAACCTCATGGATCTCACTGTTGATAATGGGGGGGATGGGCGACGGACCGCTCGACGCGACCCCCCATCTGCCTTCGGAGCCGGCACTCCGGGGGGGCTCACGGCTACTTCCTAACTACGGGGGGATTTCGATCGCTCAGGAATTTCAGGGCAGGGAATGGGGAATGGGGAATGGGGAATGGAAAGGGGGAAACCCTCAGATTCAGGTGATTTCAGTTCCCCTGACAAAAAAGCGGGCCAAATGCCCGCCGTGTCTGGATTCAATTGTGGCTGATATCGGGAATCGATCGCACCCCGACCGCGATCGGTTCCCGGTCTTGACTGGGGGTCGATTGCCCCTCCGACCGGGTGCAGTAAACCTCGCAGGAATTGTTGGGGCTTTCGATCAGTTTGATTTTGTGGAGTTCGGCGCCCAACTCGCGGATCGGATTTTGCAGCAAATCCCGGATGTGAACCGCGATATTTTCCGCCGTCGGCACGACTTTGGCGAAGTGGGGGATATCCTTGTTGAGGAAGGTGTGGTCGAAGGGTTCGACCACCCGATCCGCGATCGCCCGTTGGACGGCGGCCAGGTCGGCGATCATCCCCGTGCGGGGGTCGATGTCGCCACAGATGGTGACTTCCAAGTGGTAGTTGTGGCCGTGACCGTGGGGGCGGGCGCACTTGCCGTAAATCCGGCAATTTTCCTCGTAGCTGAGATCCGGGTGGGCGAGTCGGTGGGCCGCGCTAAAGTGGGTGCTGACGGTCAAATAAGCTTCCATTCCATTTCCTCGATAATCGGCCCAAAGTTCCGGGTGTTCAAATACTTGAATGTTGGTCAGGGGCAGGTGGGGGGCCAAACGGTTCCAGATCGCCTGGGCCAGACATTCAGTGGTGGGCAACGTCTGTTTGAATTCCGGCCACGCTTCGTTGAGAAAGGAAAAGTCGAGTTGGTCGGTGACTTCCTTTCGGATGGTCTGCTTGGCATCGGACAGGTTGAAGACCATGCCGTATTCGTCCGGTTCCCCGACCATCGAAACGTACAGGACGTAATTGTGTCCGTGACCGGGGGCGCGGGCGGTCGGCCCGAACCGTTCAAAGTTTTCCGCTTCGCTCAGTTCCGGCAACCAGTAGCGGTGACTGGCTGAAAACTGCGCCCGACGAGTGACAATGCATTCCATAAAAGCACGTTAATTTTTTCTTGTTAAGTTCGTTTCAACTAATCTAATGAGTTTGGCAATCTTTTTCAAGGCCGATATCCCCGCCGGGGCGATCGCGCTCCGAACCATCGCGCTGCGATCGCCGTTGACTCAGAAAAATTGATTCATTTCCGCCCGGGCTTCCCGCCTCAGTCCCTCCGCAATTCGGAAAAATTCCTGTCCGGCGTGCAGGTAGGAATCGTCATAATTGAGGGTGAACAGATTCAGTTCTTCAATGCCGTCGCCGATATGGTTGAGGCAGTAGTACAAATGGGCGGCAACTCCGGCGATATTGGAAGGGTTGGGGGTGGAACGGAACAGGGTTTGGGTTTCGGCGAGAATGTCCCGGCAGGTTTCGATATAATCTTGAAAATCAGCCATCAATTCGTCGTCAAATGGGTCGCCGGATAAGTTGTCGAGTTCCCGTTTGAAGGGTTTGAAGATGCGATCAATATTGTGATTGACGGGTTGATAGACCTGTTGCAGCCACCTCTGCAGGTCGAAATCCACCGATCGCGCCGTCTGACGCGATCGCCGGGACGGGGTTCTGGAGGCGCCCCGGTTGACGGTGGGTCGGCTGGAGAGGGTGCGATCGTACCCGCGCCGCTTTTGGGGGTCGCCGAGCACTTCGTAGGCTTCGTTAATCCTGATAATCCGGTCGTGATTTGCCGTTTCTTTTTGGCTGTCCGGATGGAATTTTTTGGCCAGCCGGCGGTAGGCGTTTTTGATTTCCGTCTGGGTGGCTTGCGGGGAAATTTCCAAGACTCTATAGTAATTTAACTGTGCCATAATTTATAATTGCTCTCTGTCGATATCCTGCGGGTCGTGACATTCTATTTTAAACCGATATTGGCGGAATGGGGAAGAGTGCCTTGTGGACAGAAGAAACCGGGTTTCTAGAAGAGTTTTCGTTCCCCGCACAGATATTGAAAGAAACCCGGTTTCTAGAAGCTTTTCTTTTTCCCCGCACAGATATTGAAAGAAACCCGGTTTCTAGAAGCTTTTCTTTTTCCCCGCACAGATATTGAAAGAAACCGGGTTTCTAGACCCGATAATTTACTGAATCTGAATCCGTGCCAGAGTCGTATTCCGATAATAATGGGCGAGAATTTGCTGGTAATTGTAACCCGAATTCGCCAAATTATACGCCCCCCACTGACTCAAGCCGACCCCGTGGCCGAACCCGCGGCCGTTGACCACAAAATTGCCCGAACTGCCGTTGCGATTCACCCGAAATCGGGTACTCCGCAACCCCAACGCCCGGGCGATATCCTCGCCGCTGACCACCCGAGTCCCCCCACTTCCCACCACCTTCATAGTAATCACACTGCCGAAAGCCGAAGTCCGCTCCGGCGTCATGGATGTCACTTCGCCCACCCCAGAAATGCGGTTGCTGAGGTCACTCACCGAAAAAGTTTTTGTCCACTCGAACACCGGAGAACCGCGATCGAAATCCGGAACCCCCCGCAGGTAGGGCAGCGGGTTGTCCCAGACATCCTCCACATTTTCCGTGTGCCCCCCGGAAGACGAGTGAAACACCGCCAAAATCACCTGGCCGTTGTAGGTCAACACCTGGCCCGCCGTGGCATTCACCGCCGCCTGGGTTCCCGCCGACTCCCCGGACACCCCCGGATACACCTGGGAATTCTGGTCGTCGCCGAGATCGAAGAGTTCGCCGCTGTTATTTTGACGCTTGTAGAGGGCGTAGGTCCGCGCCGCCACCGCCTGGGCTTTCAAAGCCTCCTGGGGCCAATTTCCCCCCATTTCCGCCCCCAGGACGCTGTAGAGATACTGTTCGAGATCGACATAATTGATCGCCGTCAGACCGCCGTTGCGGGGCACGAGCAACACCCGCCCCCGATACCATCCATCCCCGATCCACACCTGGCCGTTTTCCGCCGGTTCCACCCAAATTTGGCTCGCCTTCCACTCTCCGATCGCCACCTGACCCGATGCGGACTGGGCGACGCTTCCCCCCATTTGGGAGAGTTGGCCCAACACGCGACCGCTCCCGTCCCGAACCGTGGCGGCGGTGGAACTTCCCACCTTCACCTGGGAGGCTCCCGTTTCCACCGCCACCCGCATCAAAACGGAAGCCGCCGCCGGGGAAACTGACAGCAGCCAGAACAGCAGAGACAGCCCCCCGTAACGCTTCAGAGGCCGAAAAACGAGGGAAGTTACAAAGATGCCAGAAGTCATGGTGTCGGTATTCGGTAGATGGTATACCTAGATACAATTAAATCCCGATAGAATCGTGGTAGGGGCAGTGCGTCTGTGCCTGCCGCATTCAGGGGCAGTGCGTCTGTGCCTGCCACATCCTGGATTTATAACACACAGTGAAATTGGATTGGGGGAATCGAAGTTTTGCAAATTACCTTTCTAGGAACCAGTTCCGGCGTCCCGACGCGATCGCGCAACGTCTCCGGCATCGCCCTGCGTCCCAGCCAGCGGGCGGAAGTTTGGCTGTTCGACTGCGGCGAGGGAACCCAGCACCAATTTCTCCGCAGCGAACTCAGGGTCAGCCAACTCAACCGTATCTTCATCACCCATATGCACGGCGACCACATTTTCGGATTGATGGGGTTACTCGCCAGTTGCGGTCTGGCGGGAAATGCCACCCGCATCGATATCCACGGTCCGGCCGACTTGGAAAGGTACATCAAATCCTGCATCCGCTACTCCCACACCCATTTTTCCTACCCCGTCAAAATCCACCCCGTCCAACCCGGCATCATTTACGAAGATAACGAATATATCATCCGCTGCGGCCCCCTGAAACACCGCGTCCCGGCCTTCGGCTACCGGGTGGAAGAAAAAGATCGCCCCGGACGGTTTAACGTGGAAAAAGCCAAGGCGTTGGGCATCCCGCCCGGACCCGTTTACGCCCAACTGAAACGGGGGGAAATTGTCACCCTCCCGGACGGCCGCATCATCAACGGTTCCGCCCTCTGCGGCCAGCCGGAAATCGGCCGCAAATTCGTTTACTGTACCGACACGGTTTTCTGCGAAGGGGCCGTGGAACTCGCCCAGGGTGCGGACGTTTTGGTGCACGAGGCGACCTTCTCCCACGTTGATGCGGAGATGGCATTTCAGCGCCTCCATTCCACCTCCACGATGGCGGCGCAGGTGGCTCTTGCCGCCGGGGTGAAAACGCTGTTGATGACCCATTTCAGCCCCCGCTACGCGCCGGGAAACGATATCATTTTGGAGGATTTGTTGAAGGAAGCCCGGGCGATTTTTCCGAATACGGAAATGGCTCACGATTTTATGACTTACGAGATCCCCCGGAATCAGGAATTGGTGTCGGTTTAGGAGAAGTCGGAGCGATCGTCTAAATCATCGAAAAGAGAGAGTTGTCGCATCGTTTCTGCAACCCGTTCGGGTCCGGCAGGTAATGCGCGTTGGAGTTGACTTAATTTCAACAATAGAATTCTGCGCCTATTGTATAACTTTAAAATGGCTTGATGTTTGTTCGGATAATGCCACTCAATAAAGTCGATAAAGTTATCCACCGTACAGCTTTTGTCATTGCCACCATTCCACTGCGTGAAGAAGCAATAGCATTGACCTTCACATCAAAATTTTGGGGTTTCAAGTCCAAAGCAATACTAAGCTGAGTGTCTTTAATGTAAAATGTTGTGCTGTCAAAGTTCATGCCAATTTATCTTCCAATTATTTTTAAAATTGACCGGCTTATCGAAAAATAGATAACGAAAATTAATCGCACAATATCAATTATTGACGTATTTACAACTCGAATACAATGCTTTTATACATGATTTCAATTTTTTCAAAAATTTGCCTGTCTCCAGTTTCTGGATTGTCGGGATGATAAATTTTAGATAACCGATAATAAGCCTTTTTGATGTCATCTTTGGTAGCAATTTTAGGGTCTAAACCAAATACCTGCCAAGGCTTGAAATATTGAAACACATCGATTCCGTTAATACAACCATACCCTTCTTGATTCTGCTCGTGGGGCAATATTCCAATAAATTTTCGATACATTAACTCCCAGCTCGATTTGAATCGAAAATTTAATTTTTCCATGCCCTCTGTCGCCATTTTAAAGGCACCCGATCGCTTCAAATCATCGGTATTGTTAACACTAAAGCGATTGTAAATTGCTGTTTTCAATTCGTCGATGCTCAAAGATTTGACGCTTTTATCGGATTTCTTGTCGGAATTTTTGACTACAAAATAGGCAAACTCCTCAAGGAGCTTTGCATCAACTTTATTGGTTTCCGAAAGACGGGTAATTTCGTCTTTAACTTTTGGGGTAAGAGTTGCCTGAGCCATATCAACAATCCAACGCCGAGTGTATTGTGGGCTTGTGGTGTTCCGATTATAGCAAAGTTTGAGGGATTTGTCACCGGGTAGAATGGGAAATTTTAGGGGGTGCGATCGCACCCAAATTTCACCCCCCATCGAATCAAGAAAAAGCCGCTTTCACCGCCTCATTAAATCCCTCTACCAAGTAATCGATGCCGGTAATTGCCGTGCCGACAACGATCGCATCCGCCCCCAACGCGATCGCCCGTTTTGCCATCTCCGGGGATGCGATTCCCCCCTCGCAAATCACCGGAATCTCCGCCCGTTTCGCCAATTCTTCCAGGAGTTCAAAGGCGGGGGGCGACAGGTTTTGAGTGGCTTCTGTGTAGCCGTATAGCGTGGTTCCGACCACATCCGCACCGGCTTCGATCGCGGCGATCGCGGCGTCTAAAGTATCGATATCCGCCATCACCAATTTGCCGAGTTTGTCGTGAATTTGTGCGATCAAATCGGACACCGTTTCGCCCCCCGGACGCTTCCTCAATGTGGCGTCGATCGCGATGATATCCGCCCCGGCGGCGGCGATCGCGGCGGCATCTTCAAATTGGGGGGTGATGTAGACGGAATAACCCGGAATTTGCCGTTTCCACAAGCCGATGATGGGTTCGGAAATCCGCTTTCGTACCGCTTCGACGTGGGCGGGGCTGTCGATCCGCACCCCCACGGCCCCCCGCATCACAGCAGTTTGGGCGATCGCGGCGATCATTTCGCGATCGTGGAGGGGGGAGTCGGCGGGCGCCTGACAGGAAACGATCAAACCGGAGGGGATGGAAGACATAATTTTTTTAAAATAATTTGGGACGGCTTTATAATAACGTTTAAATAATACATTGAGTCGTGAAAAATTATGGGACTTTTGATTGATGGCGTCTGGCATGACCAGTGGTATGACACCGAAAGCACGGGGGGCCGTTTCGTCCGGCAAGCGTCCCAATTTCGCAACTGGGTGACGGCCGACGGCAGTCCGGGAGTCGCGGGGTCCGGCGGCTTCAAAGCCGAACCCGGACGCTATCACCTGTATATTTCCTACGCCTGCCCGTGGGCCCACCGGACTCTGATTTTTCGGGCGTTGAAGGGACTCGAATCGATGATTTCCCTGTCCGTCGTCAATTGGTACATGGGGGAAAATGGCTGGACGTTTGAACCGGCGGAAGGGGTGATTCCCGACCCGATTCATGGGGCGAAATACCTCCACGAAGTTTATACGAAAGCCGATCCGAATTATTCCGGGCGGGTGACGGTTCCGGTGCTTTGGGACAAGCAAAAGCAGACGATTGTCAACAATGAGTCGGCGGAAATTATCCGGATGTTCAACAGTGCGTTTGACGGGGTGGGGGCGAAACCGGGGGATTACTATCCAGAACCGTTGCGGGGGGAGATCGACGCCCTCAACGATCGCATTTACGATACCGTGAATAACGGCGTGTACAAGGCCGGATTCGCGACGACCCAAGCCGCCTACGAAGAGGGGGTGAAACCGCTGTTTGAAACCCTGGATGGGTTAGAAGATCGGCTGTCTTCGCGGCGGTATTTGACGGGCGATCGCGTCACGGAGGCGGACTGGCGATTGTTCACCACGTTGGTGCGTTTTGACCCCGTTTATGTGGGGCATTTCAAGTGCAATCTCCGCCGCATCGCGGACTATCGGAATTTGTGGGGATATCTGCGGGATTTATATCAAATTCCGGGGGTGGCGGAAACGGTGAATTTCCGACACATCAAAGGGCATTACTACGAAAGCCATAAAAGCATCAATCCGACTGGCATCGTCCCCCTCGGCCCGGAAATTGATTTTATGGAACCCCACGACCGCAATTTAGTCGGGTAGTTGCAATTTTTTCCCGCTTTTCACCAGGGCCAAAAATTCGTCGGCGGGGAGGGGGCGACTGAAGAGATAACCCTGGATTTCATCGCAGAGATTTTCGGCGATAAAGCGGAGTTCGGCTTCCGTTTCCACCCCTTCGGCGATGATCCGGAGGTTGAGTTGCTTGGCCATCGCCGTCACCGCCCGGACGATGGCTTGGGTTTTCGGATTTTGGTCTACATTTTGGACGAAGCAGCGGTCCAATTTCAAGGTGTCGAAGGGGAATTGATTCAGGTAGCTGAGGGAGGAGTAACCCGTGCCGAAATCGTCGATCGCGATTCCCAACCCCAGAGCTTTCAACGAATTCAATTTTCGGATCGACAGTTCCTCATTTTTGACCAAGACGCTTTCGGTGAGTTCCAATTCCAGATAGGAGGCATCCAAGGATTCTTGGAGTAAAATATCGATCAACTGTTTCCGGAAGTTAGTTTGGTTGAACTGGCAGGCGGAAATGTTCACCGCCACCGGCAGCGAGATGCCGACGGCCTGCCACGATTTGAGCTGGCGGCAGGCGGTTTTTACAACCCATTCTCCGATGGCTTCGATGGAACCGGTTTCTTCAGCGAGGGGGATAAAGACCGCCGGCGAGACGAAGCCGCGATCGCCCCGCTGCCACCTCAGCAACGCCTCCGCCCCGACGATTTCGCCGGTTTTCAAGTCCACTTTAGGCTGGTAGTAAAGCTGCAATTCGTTCCGCTCGATCGCGTGTTGGAGATCCGCTTCCAAAGCGATATAATCGGAATCGGCTGCATCCAATATTTCCTGATACATCGTCCAACAATTGCCGTTCTGCCGGCGGCTTTCGTGCAGGGCTGTTTTGCTGTTTTTGAGGAGGGAATCAATCTCCGTTCCGTGGCGGGGGTAGAGGGCGATGCCGAGACTCACCGTCAGAAAAATTTCATGTCCGTCGATGGAGAAGGGTTGGGACAGAGAATTTCGGATGATTTCTCCCTGTTGGCAGACCTCCGCTTCGGTTCTCATCGTCTCCAAAATCACGGCGAATTCTTCACCGTTCAGGTGGGCGACGGTACCTTGGGAGGCGATAAAATTCTGGAGGCGTTCTCCCACGGCTTTCAGCAGTTTTTCTCCGAATTCATAGCCCAAGGTATCGTTGATGCGGTTGAATCGATCCAAACTCAAACAGAAGATGGGAATCAGTCCGGAACGGAACAGTTCTGCTTCGTCCCGAATTTGATGGAAGCGATCGCGCAGGGCCAGCCGGTTGGGCAACTCCGTCACCCCGTCGCGATAAATGAGTTGATTGAGTTTTTCTTCGATGGAAAGGAGTTGATTTTGATAATGATTTTGAACGGCGGAATGTTTCTCCAAGCGGACGGTGATCGCCGTCAGCAGTTCCGTCGCCGTGCAGGGTTTGGTAATATAATCGTCGGCCCCCAATTCCATCCCCTTGCGGGCGTTGGTCCGGTCGGCCAAAGCCGTCATAAAAATAAAAGGAATCATGGCTGTTTTCGGATTCTTGCGGAGTTGGGAGAGGACGCCGTAGCCGTCGAGTCTGGGCATCATGACATCGCACAAAATCAGGTCGGGCTGCTCCTCCTGAGCCAGTTTTACGCCGAGCCGGCCGTCGGCGGCTTCCAATACCTGAAAATCTTCAATTTGGAGCAAGTCCACCAAGTTCTCGCGGACCAGCTCTTCATCTTCGATCACCAATATTTTTTTCATTTTTTTAGCATCAGTGGCAGTATGACAGTACAGGTTGTGCCGCCGGTCTCTTCGCTTTCCACGATGATTTCTCCGCCCTGTAGGTCCACAGCTTTTTTGACCAGCGGCAGTCCCAAGCCCGTCCCTGATATTGTACCGACATTGCTCGCCCGATGAAAGGGCTCGAACAGATACTCCCGATCTTTTTCGGGGATGCCAATTCCCCAGTCCTGGATGCGAAATATCAGGCGATCGCCCGAGCAGAACCAGTCAATTTTGATATCCCCTCCTTCGGGAGAATATTTGATCGCGTTGGAAATGAGGTGGCCCACAATCTGGTTGAGAAGATCCTCGTCGAGGTGGGCTTGAGGACAGTCCGTCTGGCCGGTCATCATCAAATTGTGTCTGTCCGTCGTCAGTTGAAATTCTTCGATCAAATTCGTCAAAAATTGGGCGATGTCGATCGCGGTGGGATGGGGGACAATTTTCCCAGCTTCCGCCTGCCCGATGATCAGAATTTCGTTCAACATTTCGGTCATCTGCTGGATGCCCAACTTGATCCGGTGGAAATGGGTTTTTTGTTTTTCGTCAGAAAATTTTTTGCCGTGATTTTCCAGCAATCCCGCCGAGAAAGAAATGGTGGTCAGGGGGGTGCGAAATTCGTGAGAAACTGTCGTGATAAAGCGACTTTTGAGGTCGTTAAATTCTTGCTCGATTTCTTGAAATCTCTGGCGGCCCATATCGCGCAGTTCGGCATTTTCGGCTTCCAGGCGTGCGACCTGCTCCCAGAGGGCGGCGAGGTCGATACTTTTCAAAAGGTTCGAGCGAGAAATCAAGCCGGCGAATTCATCCCCGTCGCCGACGACGACCAAATAATCCGCGGCCGTGCGATCGCACAACTGCCAGAGGGCGGAGATATCGGCCAACTCCGACGCTGTAACGGTGGGGGCTAAAGAACCCATCACCTCGGCGACCGGAACCCGGGTGAAATCGATCCCTTCGGCGACCCCCCGCACCACGTCAGCCGCCGTCAGCAGGCCGACGGGAATCTGATTGTCAAGGACGACCAGGACATCGACGGCCCCCCGACTCATCGTCGCGATCGCATCGTGCAGAACCGTTTCCGGCGCGATCGTCACCGGGGAGGGTTCCAGAATCAGATTTTCCAACAGACCCGTCTGCCAAAATTTAGGATGACTCGACATACTCAATCATACAGAGTGGATGGATACGGGGACTCTCGGACAGATTAAACCGCCCAAATTTGACCGTTATCTTCAAGTGTTTATCGCCCAATTTCGACCCAATATAAACGGGCAAGTTCAGCCCGAACTGCACTGGCGAAACCATCAATGTTTTGGAGAATCATCAATCCATTTAAAGTTGAATGTCACAACGGATATGCTCCCGAGCCGGGTGTTTGCGAGCGAAAAATCCGGCTCCAGACATCATGCCGGATGGGGTGTTGATCTCCGAGGGTTCTCAACTCGCCGACCAAAAGTTTCAGGGGGGTCGTTCCTTGTGAGACAACAGAGGCGGACTGATTCCGAGCTTCAGGGCTAAGATCAAATTAATCCGAACCCAAGATTATCATGCTCCCGGTTCATCCCAATACCCATGAAATCCAACACGACAAACTTTGACTCGCCCCTGCTAGAAAAGGCGATGGAGCTTCCCTTTCTTACTGTAACACCCGATCTCCCCGTGCCGGATGTGGCGGATCGGATGTATCGGCCGACTCGGGAACGGGACGTATCCGGGCCGACTCGGGGCACGGGAGGTGTCGGAACGCCCTACGCTTTGGTCGTCCGCGAGAATCAATTGCTCGGCATTCTGAGCGGGCGAGATCTGCTCCGCCTCGCCCTGGCCGGCGGGGGACTCGACGGCCTGACCGCCGGCGACGCGATGGAGTCCGATCCGCGAACCCTGCACCGGCGGGAGGTGGAAAATCCCCTCACCCTGCTCTCGGCGTTGCGGGAGTGGGGGGTCGATCGCCTGCCGATTCTCGACGAAACGGAAGCGGTGGTGGGCGTCGTCACCCGGGAACGGCTGCACTCGCTCCTGAAACCGTCCGAGCGCCACCTCAAACGCTGTCGCGTCGGCGATCGCATGGAGAAGAACCCGTTAGCCGTTTCCCTGACCCCATCGCTGCCGGACTTGGCGCGGTTGTTCGTAGAGCGCCGCCTCGGGGCGGTGGCGGTCGTCGAACCGTCCGGGCATCCCTCAGAACCCACCCCCGTCGGCCTGGTGACCGAAACCGACCTGGTGCCCGCGCTGATTCGGGACGGCTTCGGGGGGGGAAATGCCGGCACTCTCATGCGATCGCCCCCCCCCTGCATCCCCCGGACGGCCAGCCTCTGGGAGGCGCGGGGGCGGATGGAACGGGAGGGAAGCGAGACCCTGATCGTCACCGGGGAGCGGGGGGAATTTTGCGGCCTGTTCGCCCCCGCTTCGGAGCTCTCGCCCGACGATCCGGGCGACTGGTACGCCGTGGTGGAAAACCTACAGTCTCGCATCGATCGCCTAGAGCAAGAAAAACGCGACCTGCGTCGCCGCCAACCCGCATCCCGCCGGGGCGTCCGCCTGCTGGCCGAACTCTCCCACAAAATCCGGCAGACCCTCGACCTCAACCAAATCCTCAACACCGCCGTCTCCGAAATCCGCCCCCTGCTCGAGTGCGATCGCGCCATCATCTACCGCCTCGACCCCCACTCCGGGGGGTTCGTCGTCGCCGAATCCGTTGCCAAGGGGTGCGAATCCATCCTCGGGCAGAAGATCTGCGACCCCCACTTTGAAGCCGAATTCGCCGAACGTTACAAAAACGGGCGCATCCAGGCGATCACGGATATCGAGACGGCCTCCCTCACCCCCTGTCACCGGGACTTGTTGCGAGAGATCGGGGTGAGGGCCAACCTGGTCGTCCCCATTTTCCTCGCCTCCGAAACCTCGGAATCGCCGCAGTTGTGGGGGTTGTTGGCGGTCCAACACTGCCAAAGTCCCCGGCCGTGGCGGGCGTGGGAACGGGAGCTGCTCGGACAACTCGCCGCCCAAGTCGCGATCGCCATCGGACAGGCCACCCTCCTCCAACAGGCCCGCACCGAGAGCGTGAAACGCCGGTGCCTCGAAGAAATCAGTTCCGCCCGGGCGTCCCAACAGGCCGCGATCGCCCGACTGAGCCGCGCCGCCCTCACCCAAACCGACCTCGACCCCCTGCTGCGGCAGGCCGCCGAAATCGCGGCCGACACCCTCAAAATCAAATATGTGGCCCTATTGGAACGGCTCCCCGACGGCGGCACCCTTTTTCTGAGGGCGGGGGTGGGGTGGCCCGAAGACCGGCTCAACGCCGCCACCCTCCCGGCCGATCCCGACACCTACGCCGGCTATACCCTCGCGGCCGGAGTGCCCGTGACGGTGGACGACCTGCGGGTCGAAACCCGATTTCGGGGCTCGAAGGAGCTGCGCGATGCCGGCATCATCTCCGGCGTCGCCCTCCCCGTCGGCCGGCCCGACGATCCCTTCGGGGTTTTGGGGGTGTACGCCGATCGCCCCCGCTCCTTCGACGTCAACGACATCGACTTCCTGCAGGCGATCGCCAACGTCCTCACCGCGGCCGTCAGACAGCAGCGGGCCGAACGGGAACTGCACGAAAAAAATGCCGAACTCGAAGCCATTTTAGCCGCCGTCCCCGACCTGTTCCTCCGCATCGACGGCCGGGGCATGATCCGGGACTACAAACCCACCCCGACCACCGCCTTCCCCTGGGCGCCGGAAACCTTCCTCAACCGCCCCGCCGCCGGCCTGCCCGACCCCGACCTGGCCCGCCAATTTGAAACCGCCCTGGCCCGAGTCCGGGAAACGGGGGGATTGGTGGCGGTCGAATATTGCCTCACCCCGGAATGTCGCGACCTCCGGGGAGACGAAAACGGCGTCGAATATTACGAAGCCCGGTTCGTCCCCTTTCTCGACGGGCAAACCATCGTCATCATCCGCAATATCAGCGATCGCCGCCGGGCCCAACTCGGCTTGGAACGGCTCAACCGGGACTTGGAAGATCTCGTGGAACGGCGCACCGCCGAACTGCAACACAGCAACCGACAACTGCGAATAGAAATCGAGGAGCGGCGGCAAGTCGAGGCCGTCAAAGACATCCGCGCCCGCCAACAGGCGATCGTCGCCGAATTGGGCCGACTGGCCCTCTCCGACCCCGACATCGGCGCGATCGTCCGGCGGGCCGCGACGATGGTGATTTCCGGCCTGGGCGTCGAGTATTGCAAGATCCTGGAATCGGGCGCGGAGTCCCCCAACCGCCTCACCCTCGGCCTGCAAACCCCCGCTTTCGGGCCGGTCGATCTGCAAGTTTCCATCACCGGCGACCGCCGGGACGGGGAAACGACGCCGGACGCGATCGCCTGCCGGCGGGGATTTTACGGCGTCTGCCTGCCGATTCTCGGCCGGGGCGGAAGTTTGGGCACCGTGGCCGCCTACTCCCGCCACTCCGAAACCTTCAGCCCGGACGACCTGCACTTCCTCCGCAGCATCGCCCACACCCTGGCGACGGCGATCGAGGGGCGGCGGGCCGCCGAAACCCTGTCCGCCAGCGAACGGCGGTTCCGCACCCTGCTGGCGAATTTACCCGGCGCCATCTACCGCTGCGCCCGGGACGAAAACTGGACGATGGAATTCATCAGCGAAGCGATCGCGGACATTTCCGGCCACCCCGCCTCGGATTTTATCAATAACCGCGTCCGCACCTACGCCAGCACGATCCACACAGAAGACCTGCGACAGGTGGAAGCGGGCGTTTGGGAAGCGATCGCCCGCCGCTGCCCTTATATCTTGGAATATCGCATCGTCCGCGCCGACGGAAGCATCCGCTGGGTTTACGAAAAAGGTCAGCCGGCTTTCGACGACGCCGGAAACGTGCTCTGGCTCGACGGGGCGATTTTCGACATCACCGAGAGCAAACAGACGGCCATCGCCCTGGAACGGAAGACGGAGGAGTTGGACCGCTTCTTTTCCATCGCCCTGGACCTGCTGTGCATCGCCGACCTCGACGGCCGCTTCCTGCGCCTCAACCGGCAGTGGGAAACCACCTTGGGATATCCGATCGCCGAGTTGGAGGGGCAACATTTCTTAGATCTGGTCCACCCGGACGACGTGGCGACGACGTTGGAGGCGATGGGGACCCTGTCCGAGCACAAACCGATCCTCAATTTTGTCAACCGCTACCGCTGTCGAGACGGGTCCTACCGCTGGATCGAGTGGCGGTCTACCCCGGTGGGCGACCGCATCTATGCTGCGGCCCGGGATATCAGCGATCGCAAGCGCACCGAAGGGCAGTTGCGCGACCTCTCGGACCGCCTCGCCCTGGCCCTGAAATCCGGGGCGATCGGGACCTGGGAGTGGGATGTGGTCAACGACGTTTTGACCTGGGACGACCGGATGTATGAACTCTACGGGGTGGCGCGATCGGACTTCGGCGGAGCCTACGACGCCTGGATCGGCGGCTTGCATCCGGACGACCGCCAAACTGCCATCTCGGTCCTCGAAAAAGCCCTGGAAGGGGACGGGGAATTCGACACGGAATTTCGCGTCGTCCACCCGAGCGGTTCGGTCCGCCACCTGAAAGCCTTCGGCCTCGTCCAGCTCGGCGACGGCGGCGAACCCCGGCGGATGATCGGCATCAACTTCGACATCAGCGATCGCAAGCAGGCCGAACTCGACCTGGAAGAGAGCCGCCGCTTCATCGAGCGCATCGCCGACACCAGTCCCAACATCCTCTACATTTACGACCTGATCGAAAATCGCAATGTTTACGTCAACGGCCAGATCGGCAACCTTATAGGCTACACCCCCGCCGAAATTCAAAACATGGGGGACAGCTTCTTCCCCAGCCTCATGCACCCGGACGACTTTCAAGAAATGCCCGAATACATCAAAAAAATTGCCACCGCCGCCGACGGGGAAATTTTCGAGATCGAATATCGGATGCGGGACAAGGCGGGAAACTGGCACTGGCTGGTGAGTCGGGATACGGTGTTCGCCCGCACCCCCGACGGTTGCCCCAAACAGATGCTCGGGGCGGCCGCCGACATTACCGAACGCAAGCGGGTGGAGGAGCGGCTGCGACTGAGCGAGCGGGCGATCGCGGCCAGCAGCAACGGCATCGCGATCGCCGACCCCACCCTCCCCGACAATCCCCTCATTTTCGTCAATCCGGCCTTCGAGCGCAACACCGGCTACAAGGCTGCCGAAGTCCTGGGGAAAAACTGCCGTTTCTTACAGGGGAAAGACCGCCGCCAACCCGCTCTCAAAACCCTCCGAAATGCCCTCAAAAATCGGCAAAGCTGCACGGTGGTGCTGCGGAATTACCGCCGGGACGGCAGTCTGTTTTGGAACGAACTGACCATTTCCCCGATTTTCGATTCCCGGGGCAACCTCACCCACTATCTGGGCATTCAGAACGACATTACCGCCTCCAAACAGGTGCAAGAGCAACTGCAAAAGCAGGTCAAACGGGAACAATTGCTGGCCACCCTGACCCGCCGCATCCGGGAGTCTTTGGATTTGGAGTCCATTTTAAATACGACGGTGACGGAGGTGAAAAATCTGTTGGATGCTGATCGCGTTTTGGTGTATCGGATCGAGTCCGATTTGACAGGGGCGGCGGTGGCTGAAGCGGTCGATCCCGAGGGTCATCGGATGTTAGATGAGGCGTTTCCCGAGATGATGTTCCCCCCCGACTGTTACGACTGCTATACTCGCGGTCAAACCTATACACTTTGCAATGTTGATAATGTTGATGGGGAAGTCGTCACTCCCTGCATGAAAGCCTTCCTGGAACGGGTAGAAATCAAAGCCCAAATTGCCGTCCCCATCGTCCAAAGTCAAGGGTTGTGGGGGTTGCTGATCGTCCACCAGTGTTCCCGCCCCCGGCAGTGGCAACCCCAGGAAATCGAACTGTTGCAGCAATTGGCCGGACAACTGGCGATCGCCATCCACCAGTCGGAATTGTACGAGCGGTTACAGGCGGAATTGCGCGATCGCTCCCGGGCCGAACGGGCGTTGTTGGTGAGTCAAGAACGGCTGGAATATCTCCTGTCTTCGAGTCCCGGCATCCTCTACAGCCTCCAAGTGACGGGGGACTTCCGAGCTACATTTGTCAGCAATAATGCCACCCAAATTTTGGGCTACGACATCGCGGAATTGAAGGCCCCCGGATTTTGGATGGATCACATCCACCCCGAAGATTTGCCGAACATTCAAGCGGTCGGGTTGGCCCCCCTGTTCGAGCGGGGATATTACAATCACGAATACCGTTTCCTGCACCGTGACGGGTCCCACCGCTGGATTTACGACCAGATGAAATTGATCCGGGACGGCGAGGGAAATCCCCTGGAAATCGTCGGCTACTGGATCGATATCAGCGATCGCAAACAGGCGGAGGAACGCCTCCGGGCCACCAACGAACAATTGCAAGCCATTTTGGATGCCGTCCCGGGTTTCGTGTCTTGGATCGACAGCCAAGGTTACTATCAGGGGGTGAACCGACAACTCGCCCGCACCTTCGGCCTGACTCCGGAGGATTTTGTCGGCCGGGACGTGGGATTTTTGGAGAGTTCCCGGGGGTTCGCCGGATTTGTCCGCGAGTTCCTCAACCAGCCGGAACTGAAAACCAGCGAGGTGACGATCGAAACCCATTTGGACGGAGAAACCCGCTACCATTTGTTGGTTTCTCAAAAGTACGACCGCGATCGCTCCGTGGTGTCCATCGGCATCGATATCACTGACCGCAAACGCATCGAGGAGCAGTTGTGGGCGACGACTTCCCGGCTGAGTACATTAATTGAAAACTTGCAATTCGGGGTGTTGGTGGAGGACGAAATCCACGGTATCGTCTTGGTTAACCAGGCGTTTTGCGACCTGTTTGGAGTGGCGACACCGCCGGAAAAATTGTTCGGAAACGATGGTTCCAATTTTGCCCGGGAATATCAAGATTTGTTCGCCGATCCGACGGAGTTCGTGCGCCGGTCCCGGGAGATTTTGAGCGTCGGAGAAGCCGTCACCAACGAGGAAATTCGCTTCGCCGACGGCCGGACGATGGAGTGGGATTACGTCCCCATCGGCATCGGCGATCGCCATCAGGGCCACCTGTGGATGTACCGAGATATCAGCGATCGCAAACAGGCGGAAAGTCGCCTCGTCAGTTCCCTGCAAGAGAAGGAAGTGTTGCTCAAGGAAATTCACCACCGGGTCAAAAATAACTTGTTGGTGGTTTCCAATTTGCTGGAATTTCAGGGCGACTACCTCGAAGATGAAACCCTGATCCGGGTTTTGGAAGAGAGCCGCGATCGCATTTATTCGATGGCGCTCATCCACGAAAAACTGTACTGCTCCACCAACCTCGATCGCATCGATTTCGGCGAGTATTTGGAGAACTTGGTTGACAACCTGTTCGAGTCCTACAACGTCGCCGAAGACCGCATCTCCGTCGAGTTGGACGTGGAGGCGATCGACCTCAACATCGAAACCGCGCACCCCTGCGGTTTGATCGTCAACGAATTGTTATCCAATACCTTCAAACACGCTTTTCCAAACGGCCGAACCGGCAATGTCCGCCTGGAACTGCACCGCCTCCCCGATGACAAAATCGGCCTCACGGTGCAGGATGACGGCGTGGGATTTCCCCCCGACCTCGACTTCCACAATGTGGAATCTTTGGGGATGGAACTCATCTGCACCCTCACGGAACAACTGGAAGGAGAAATAACCATGCGACAAAACAACGGCACGATTTTCACCATCATTTTTTCCGAGCTGCACTACCGCAAGCGATATTGAGATTGTCCGGTGGGGGAGTAGAAACCGGGTTTCTTTGTCCATCTCTCATGGCGACAGAGACATCCTCGTAGAAACCCGGTTTCTTTAAAAAATAGCTTTCATAAAAACTACTATTTTAGCGGACATGAAATCAAGACAACAGCGCTCATTGCTATTCCCAACAATTAGCGCAATAATTGTTTTCGTTTTGCCGACTTCACCCAACCCGGATATTCGTTCATCAGCAATTCATAGAGGCGATCGTCGTCGATCATTTCCGGATCTTCCAAACTGAAGAAATCGGCGTTATCGACATGGCGATCGCTCATGTCGTCGAGATTTTCAAGAAACGTAAAATCGCTGGCAAATGTTTTTGCCAGCCACCCAAAGAACCCCTCTCCTTGAACGTCCTTGCGAGACTTGCCGATCGCCATGAATTGCCAAAAAATCGGCTCGAATGACGACCACCGCATTTGTTGCTCCGTTTCGGACTCGTCAAAGGTCGCCCCATCGGTCACAAACATTACATAAACCGGCTGCTTGGAAGAGACGGGCGATTTTCGACTTCCACCCCTCCCCAAAGGAAAGTAAAAGCTTCTGATCTTCTTCATCACCTTGCCGTAATACGTCCCCCCTTCCAAGGGATATTTTTCTTGCACTTCGGCAATGAAATTTTGAAAATTTGCCAAATTCATCGCACCGACTTGGTGCGGATTCTGTCCGAATAAAAAAATGTCGATCGCGCCATTATCATCAAACTGACACCCCAACGCCAGGATTTTTTCCGCGAGTCGTTGGATTTTTCCTGACAGATACAACCCAGACATCGAGCCGGAAATGTCGAGGCACAGCGCCACCTTGGCTCGGTGATTTTTCAAATCGGCTTTTTGGATCGAAATATCTGCCTTTTTAGCCAGATCGATCAGCGCGGGAGCTTCCCGTTCAATCTTTTCGAGTGATATCGCCATAATAGACCCCAATTGAACTGCTATCTGAACCCAAAAGATAAACCCCGTTCCCGAGTCGCGACTCGGGAACGAATCATCGACTTAAAATCTAAAAGACATCAAGACGCATATTGATCGACAAATTTTTGCAATCCCGCATTGTAGCCTTGTCCGACCGCTTGAAATCTCCACTCTCCATCTTTCTGATAAAGCCGTCCAAATTCGATGGCGGTTTCTCGCGAAAAATCCTCTTCCAGTTCGTACTTGGCAACTTCTTGACCGGTAACTTGGTCGTAGATTCTGATAAACGAATTCTTGACTTGTCCGAAATTTTGACGTCTCGCATCGGCTTCGTGAATAGTCACGACAAAAACCATCTCTCGAACCGCAGCATCCACTCGCGTCAAATCAATTTGAATGGCCTCATCATCTCCCGACCCTTGTCCAGTGCGATTATCTCCCATATGCTCGACCGCACCATCCGCCGATTTTTGATTATTGTAAAAAACAAAATATTGCTCATTGGGAATTTTTCCACTGGAACCCAGCATGAAAACCGAAGTGTCCAAATCAAATTCCGCCCCCGTATCCGTGGCATTGATATCCCATCCCAAACCAATGCCGGCTTGTTTCATGCCGGGAGCTTCTTTGGAGAGATTAATTCTTTCCCCTTTGCCGAGATTGATCCCCATTGCTGCATCCTCTTTAAAAATAAGAATTCGCGGAAAAGCGTCCGGCGCCATTCCGGAGTAAAACGACGTTTTTTTACCGATTTAAATATGGGATGTCGCGTCGCTTTCAGTTAATGATAAACCGATTTCGGTTTTCTTTTTCTTGATGTGCGTCAGGAATTGTGTTAGGATTTCATCAGGAATTGTCGGAACTGAAAGCTATGGCATCGACTGACCAGCAGTTTTCCCAAGCGGCACAGCACTGGGACTTGGAAACCCTGTACGCCGACTTAGCCTCTGCCAAGGGAAAGCGCCTCACCCCCGTCGAAAAGCTCCACCTGCGGGGACTCCTGTGCAGTTACAGTCCGTCGGAAATCGCCGAACAGTTAGGTAAAAATGTCAATGGCGTCGAAACTGATCTCTGCGCCAGTATCTATAGATATGTTAAAAGTTTGGTTAACAAATGTAACGAAAAAGTAGAAAACTGGCGCAACATTGCGGAATGGCTGGAGGAAGCCGGCTACAAAACTCAATCTTCTGCCACAGTAGATGCCAATCAGTTATTGCCAGAAAAGAGTATTGTTAACATTACCAAAATAAATATCGAGCAAAATCAATTGGTGATTGACATCAACTTGAGGATACCGACGGCTCAGGATGCAGAACAGCTCGTCCAAGATCTGAATTTTAAAAATGGTATCGACACCTAGAACGAACTGACTGTCGGGTGGGAAGTAGCAACCGGGTTTCTTTGTCCATCTCTCATGACAACAGAGACACCCTCGTAGAAACCCGGTTTCTTGAAAAATATAATCTGCGATCATCTGCGAAATCTGTGGACAAAAACTTTAAAAAGCAAAAAAAAACCGGCATCGCCGGCTCAGATATCAATTAGGAGACTTCCATGCAGGAAGGGAGAACAAAACTGTCGCGGGTTAGCTGACGCTGACTGCCACCACCAATACAGAGGCGAGGAGGAGGATAGCCGCCGCACCTTGGAGGAGATAGTTGCGCTGTTGCTGAGACGAAGGTGCATCGGCGCAATACATCTTCGGTTCCTTGGCAAAGTTGTTGAGAAGGCCGTTATCCTCGGTGGTGTACATGGTGCTTGGCTCCGTTGTTTGACCGCTATGTAAATAAATGTAACAGAAGCGTTACGTTTTGTAAATAGGGGTTGACAAATTTTTTTTTCGTCCTCACCAATTTAGCGGTCAGCTTGCGGCCGATCGCCCCCTCTCAGTAGATTTCGGGGTTTTCCGCGATCCCAGCAGTTCCGGCGGTTGCCGTGGCGGGCGACAGCTTCTTTCCCGACTCGCGATCGCCCCATCATCTTGTCAGCCCAGATTCCATCAGATAAGCTAAGGGAGGGACATCTCCTCACACGCGAGGCAACTATGCTACAAACCGCAGCGCAAAACCCGGGTGCAGTTCAAAGCGACTCCGGACTGGATGTAGAACTCCGCAAAGTCTTCAAAGTCTTCAACGGCGAAACGGCAGTTCGGGGAGTCGATCTCGATGTCCGCCGGGGGGAATTTTTCAGCATCTTGGGGCCGTCGGGCTGCGGAAAAACCACCACGCTGCGCCTAGTCGCCGGATTCGAGATGCCCTCGGCCGGAGAAGTGCTCATCCGCGGCCAGTCGATGAACCAGATCCCCCCCTACCAACGTCCCGTCAACACCGTCTTTCAAAGTTACGCCCTATTCAACCACATGAACGTCTGGGACAACATCGCCTTCGGGTTGAAACTGAAGCGGCGGGGGAAAGCGGAAATCGAAGAAAAAGTGCGCGAAGCCCTGCAACTGGTGAAGATGGAATCGTTTGCCAACCGCTACCCCGCCCAGATGTCCGGCGGGCAGCAGCAGCGGGTGGCCCTAGCCCGCGCCCTGGTGAACCGTCCGGCGGTGCTGCTGTTGGACGAACCCCTGGGGGCGCTGGATCTGAAGCTGCGGAAACAGATGCAGATCGAACTGTCCAACCTGCACCGCAACCTGGGTTTGACGTTTGTTATGGTTACGCACGACCAAGAAGAGGCGATGAGTCTGTCCGATCGCATCGCGGTCATGCACGAAGGCCGCATCGAACAGATCGGCACCCCCAACGAAATTTACGAATATCCGCGATCGCCCTTTGTCGCCGACTTTATCGGGGATACCAACCTATTTCGGGGTCGGGTGAAAGCGGCCGACGCCTCCGGCCTGCGAGTGGTGACGGAAACCGGCCTGCAACTGGTCATCGCCCCGGGCAAACGGCGGGCCGCCGGCACCGGGTCGCGAACGCCGGTCCAACTCCGACCCGGGACCGATGCGGTGGTCAGCGTCCGGCCGGAGAAAATCTCCCTCACCTCCCATCCGGCGGACGGCCAGTGCAACAGCTTTGAAGGTCAGTTGATCGACCGGATGTATCTAGGGACCCACATTCAATATGTGGTGAAACTGAAGACGGGAGAAACCGTCATGGTGCGTCAGGGACCTGGCGGCGGCGATATTCCCTCGGTTTGGGACCCCACCTACATCTGCTGGAAACCCGAAGATGGTCTCGCCCTCCCCGAACGATAACTGAAAATAATTGATAATTGATAATTGATAATTGATAATTCATTGGCTGCAAATGTGGGAAAATGGGATTAATTGTTCGCGGGTTGGATGCCAACGGTAGATAACAGTGCCTCCAAAGAATTTCCGTCCAGTTCGATTTCCCGGGGGAATGACCCGGCGCCAGTTTTTGCAAACCTCGGCGGCCGGGGCGATCGCATCTTCGGCGTCCGGGTGCGGGTGGACGCTGGCCGAGGTACAAACCCAGGCCAGCAGCCGCGTGTCCTCGGATACCCTGTACATCTACACCTGGGCGGGGTACACCGATCGCGACCTCCTGGACCGCTTCAGCCAAGAAACGGGCCTGAAGGTGGTGGCGGACGTGTTCGACTCCAACGAGTCGATGCTGGCGCGGGTGCAGGCCGGGGGCGCGGGTGCCTACAGCGTCATCTACCCCTCCGAATACATGGTGCAGAAAATGGTGGAACTGGGGCTGCTGGCCGAATTGGACCATTCTCTGCTCGTCGGTTTGGAAGACCTATTTCCCCAATTCCAAAACCCGGCCCACGATCCGGACTCCAAATACAGCATCCCCATCAGTTGGGGCACCACGGGGCTCATTTACAACCGCAAATTGCTCGACAGCGAGCCGGAGGACTGGGACTATATTTGGGAGAATCAAGACCAACTCGCCAAGCGGATGACCCTGGTCAACGACGTGCGGGAGGTGATGGGAGCCAGTTTGCGGCGGTTGGGCCACTCCTACAACAGCACCGATCCCGAACACATCCGCCGCGCCTACGAAGAATTGGTGAAAATCCGGCCGGCGATCGCATCCTTCACCACCGACGCATGGCGGCCCCAAATCATCGTCGGGGACCTGCTCCTGGCGATGTGCTACTCCTCCGACGCGGCCGAAGTGATGCCGGAAAATGAGGATCTGGCCTACATCACCCCGGACAGCGGCTCCTCCCTGTGGATCGACACCCTGGTCATTCCCAAAAGTGCGCCGAACCCGGACGGGGCCTACCAGTGGATCAACTTCATGCTGCAGCCGGACGTGGCCGCCCAAATTGTCGAACGCCTCAGCTTCGCCACCCCCTCCCGGGTGGCGTTCCGCAAACTCCCCAAAGAACTCCGCAACGATCGAGCCCTGTTTCCGCCGGAAAGCGTGATCGCCCGGAGTGAAACCCTCTCGCCCCTGCCCCCGGAAATCAACGCCCTGTTCGATCGCTACTGGACCCGTCTCACCAGCGGTTAACTGGCGGCGGGTACATCGACGACCATTACCTCCACCGTTGCTGACGCTATGGCTGTATCTACCCCCCCACTCACGCCTCCCCCACCGCCCCAACCCAAAACCGGCATCGGCCAAAAGTGGTCAAAATTGGCGGGGCCGCTGCTCCTTCTCGGGCCGGCCGGACTGTGGCTGCTGCTGCTGCTGGTGCTGCCGACCCTGGTGATTTTTCAACTCAGTTTGGTGGCCGACATCCGCCCGGGGGATGTGGTCAACCCCGACGGCATCGCCAACTACCTGCGGGTGTTCGACCCCGTGAATTTGAGGGTGATCGGGCGATCGGTCTTTTTCGCCACCGGCACCACCGTCCTCTGTCTGCTGCTGGGATTTCCCGTCGCCTACTGGATCGCCCAGATGGCCCCCAAACCCTGGCGCAACCTCTTATTGTTGGGGTTCGTGCTCCCCCTGTGGACCTCTTCCCTGCTGCGCTCCTACGCCTGGATCACCATCCTGCGGCCGACGGGGGTCCTCAACTCGTTTTTGGGCTTCGTCGGACTGCCGGCCCTGGAACTGCTCAACCGCACCCCGGCGGTGTTGATCGGCATGGCTTACAGCTACCTGCCCTACATGGTGACGGTGCTCTACGCCTCCCTGGAAAAACTCGATCGCCGCCTGCTGGAGGCCTCGGCGGATTTGGGAGCCCAACCCGCGACGACCTTCTGGAAAATTACCGTCCCCCAGGCGAGGGCGGGGATCGTGGCGGGGGGGCTGCTGGTGTTTATCAGCGCCCTGGGGGATTTCGTCGATCCGGAACTGCTCGGCGGCGCGTCGAGCATGACGGTTTCCCGCCTCATCTACAATCAATTTTTGGGGGCGACCCAAAATTGGGGCTTCGGTTCCGCCCTGAGCATGGTGCTGATTTTCGGCGTCAGCATCGCGATCGCCCTGTTGATCCGCTACGGCGACGGCCGGCCGTCAAAATAGGGAATAGGGAATCGGTATTAGGGAGTCGGGAGAAAGAAACTCAATTGTCAATTATCAATTATTCCATGCAGGATATCCAACATCACCGCTCTGACGCCCCTTTAGAGATGGAAAAGGCTAAACCTAAATTTCGGGTTTCTTGGCAGGTCATCTTTGTCGGCTTCATGTATTTCTATATGTACCTGCCGATTTTTGTCCTGACGTTTTACAGTTTCAACAAGTCCCGCTACAGTGCGGGGTGGGAGGGATTCACCTGGCAGTGGTACGTCCGGCTGTTCCAAGATACCCGCATTCTCAACGCCCTCAAAAATAGCCTCGCCGTGGGTTTGACGGCGGTGGCGATTTCGGCGGTGCTGGGGACGCTGATGGCGGTGGGGCTGGCGCGATTTCGGTTTCCGGGCAAGGGGTTGTATTTGGGGGTTTCTTACCTGCCGCTGATCGTGCCCGACATTGCGATCGCCGTTTCGACGCTGGTGTTTCTGGCGGCTTTGGCGATTCCCCTGAGCCTCTGGACGATCGTTTCCGCCCACATCGTCTTCTGCCTCGCCTACGTCGCCCTGGTGGTGTCTACCCGCCTCGCCGATTTAGACCCGAACTTGGAAGAAGCGGCCCTGGATTTGGGGGCGACTCCGGTGGAGGCGTTCGTGAAAGTGCTCCTGCCCCAACTGATGCCGGGAATTATTTCGGGGTGTCTGCTGGCCTTCGTCCTGAGCATGGACGATTTTTTGATTGCCAGTTTTACGGCCGGCAGCGGCGCGACCACGTTGCCGATGGAAATTTTCAGCCGCATCCGGACGGGGGTGAAACCGGACATCAACGCCCTCAGCGTCCTGTTAATTTTGGGGTCGGGGATGCTGGCTTTCGCGGGGGAATTCATCCGCAATCGGGGGGAGAAAAAATAGAGAATTATTAATGATTAATTATGAATGATTAATTGTTGAGAGGCCAGCCATGCATCCAGAGTTACCCGCTTCATCCCCGGCCAATGTGCTCGTCGTCGATGATACGCCCGCCAACCTGAGAGTGCTGACTCGAATGTTGTCGAGGCGGGGATATGCGGTGCAGGTGGCGAACTCCGGAGCCCTGGCCCTGGAGTTGGCGCGGTCTCACCCGCCGGATCTGATCTTGCTCGATATCATGATGCCGGATATGGACGGCTACCAGGTGTGCGATCGCCTGAAAGCGGACCGAGAAACCGGGGAGATTCCCGTGATTTTTATCAGCGTTTTACATGAATCCTTAAATAAGGTGAAAGCCTTTTCGGTCGGGGGGGCGGACTACATTACCAAACCCTTTGAAATCGTGGAAGTGATCGCCCGGGTCGAACATCAACTGAAATTGCGATCGCTGCAACGGCAATTGCAGGCGGAAGTCGAACACCACAAGGCCACGACCCGGCGGCTGAGAATTCTGGAGCGGGCCGTTGCCGAATCCACCAACGGGATCGCGATCGCCGACGCCGGGGCGCCAGACCGCCCCCTCGTCTACGTCAACCGGGGGTTCGAGCGGATCACGGGCTACAAGCGCGAAGAAGTTTTGGGGAAAAACTGTCGCTTCCTGCAGGGCAAACGGCGAGATCAGCCCGCCCTGGCTGCCCTGAGAGCGGCTCTGGATACAGGGGAACCCTGCCAGGTGCGACTCCAGAACTACCGCCGGGACGGGACGCCCTTCTGGAACGAACTGAACATTTCCCCGGTCCACGACGAAGATGGCGCCGTCTCCCACTTCATCGGCGTGCAAACCGATGTCAGCGATCGCGTGGCGGTGGAGGAGGCTCTGCGGGAGAGCCAAAGCCGTCTGGCGGAGGCGGAACGCATCGCCCACCTGGGTTACTGGTCCTTCGACCTGGACTCCCGAACCATCGCCTGGTCCGATGAGGTGTTTCGCATCTACGGACTCGACCCCCTGCTGGCCCATCCCACCTACGAACAACTGCTCGAACAAACCCACCCCGAAGATATCCCGCTCTTCGAGGAAAACGTCCGACGCTGCATCGCCGAAGGCGAACCCTACGAACACGAGATCCGGATCTTCGGGCCCGACGGCGAGATGCGCCACACCCTGGGGAAGGGGGAAGTGTCCCGGGACTCGTCGGGGCGGGTGGCGCAGATTTTCGGGACGGTCCAGGACATCACCGATCGCAAGCGGGCCGAAGCCGCCCTCTGGGAATACCAGCAGTTCCTGCAACTGATCATGGACAGCGTCCCCCAGGCGATCTTTTGGAAAGATCGGGATTTAATCTATCGGGGGTGCAACCGAAATTTTGCCGAAGTTGCCGGGTTGGAATCGACCCGGGATGTGCTCGGCAAGACGGATTACGATTTGCCCTGGGGGGAGATGGAGGGGGACTGGTACCGGCAGTGCGATCGCCGGGTGATGGATTCCGACCGGCCCGAATACCGTTTCCTGGAGACGATGCTGCGGCACGACGGGTTGCTGCGGTGGATCGAAACCAGCAAAATTCCCCTCCACGACGCCTCGGGAAACGTGGTGGGCATTTTGGGCACCTTCGACGACATCACGGAACGGCGGGAAATGGAAGAGGCCCTCTGGGAGCGGGAGAGCCTGCTGCGGACTCTGGGGGACAACCTAGACCGGGGGGTGATTTACCAACTGATCCGGGAGCCGGACGGCTCGTTCCACTTTTCCCACATCAGCGCGGGAATCGAGCGCTGGGTGGGGGTGACGCCGGAGGCCGTGATGGACGACCCGAGGATTTTGTACGATTTGATCGTGGAGGAGGACCGGCGGCGATACGATCGCCTCCTGGAAATCTCCTGCCGCGACCTGTCGGGCTTTTCGATGCAGGTGCGGAAGCGCACCCCCGACGGGAGCATCCGCTGGTCTCAGTTGCGAGCCGTCCCCCGGCGCCGGTCGGACGGGGGGACGATCTGGGACGGCCTGGAGATGGACATCACCGACCTCAAACAGGTGGAACGGCAACTGGCCGAGCGAGAAACCCGACTGCGGGCGATCTTCGAGCAGGCGGCGGTGGGCATTAACCAGGCGGACTTTGACTCCGGTTTATTCATCCGGGCGAACCGGCATTTTTGCGAGTTGTTGGGCTACACCGAGGCGGAACTGTACCGGAAAACCTACCGGGAGGTGACGCACCCGGAGGACGTGGAACGCTACGACGGGCTGATGGCCAGACTCTACCACCAACAGATCCCGTCCCTGTGCATCGAGAAGCGCTACATCCGCAAGGACCGGACGCCGGTCTGGACCCAGGTGAGCCTGTCCCTGATTTTCAATGCCGAGGGCCGGCCGATTTCCGACCTGGCGATCGTGGTGGACATCAGCGATCGCCGCCGGGCTCAACAGGCCCTCAAACGCTCCCAGGCCCGCCTGGAAAGTCTGGCGACGAACATCCCCGGCGCCATTTACAGCTACGTCGCCCGCTGTCCGGACAGGTTTTGGTTTGAATACATGAGCGAGGGCTCTCGGGAACTGTTCGGGGTGGAGCCGGAACAGGTGTTGGCCGATCCGAACCTGCTGTCGAACCAAATCCACCCGGACGACCGCGAGGACTACTACCGGAAAGTCGTCGCCAGCATGGCCGACCTGACCCCCTTTTCCCACGAGTGGCGCCACGTCCTCCCCTCGGGGGAAACCCGCTGGATTTTGGGCAATTCCCGGCCGGAGCGCCGGGAAAATGGCGATGTCGTCTGGCACGGGGTGGTTTTGGACGTGAGCGATCGCAAGCGGGCGGCCCAGGAGTTGCTGCGGGCCAAGGAAAGGGCGGAGTTGGCGAGTCAGGCGAAAAGTACCTTTTTGGCGAACATGAGCCACGAGCTGCGGACGCCGTTGAATGCGGTGCTGGGATTCGCCCAAATCCTCGGCCACGCCGACAACCTCACCGCCGGCCAGCACAACAACCTCCGCATCATCCAGCGCAGTGGCGAACATTTGCTGAGTCTGATCAACGACATCCTCGACCTGTCTAAAATTGAAGCGGGGCGGGTGACGATCGCCGAGGAGGCCTTCGACCTGTGGCGGATGATGGACGAACTTCGGGATCTGTTCGGTCTCAAGGCCAGCCAAAAAAACCTCCATTTGAATTGTGTCCGCTCCCCGGACGTGCCGCAATTCATCCGCGGCGATCGCCTCAAATTGCGACAGATCCTGATCAACCTCCTGGGCAACGCCATCAAGTTCACCGACCGGGGCCGGGTGGAGTTGCGGGCGTCTCGCGTCTCTCCATCGGACTCCGGAGCGACCTGCCGCCTGCGCCTGGGGGTGGCTGACACCGGGGTGGGGATGACCCCGGAGGAAGTTTCGCAGCTCTGCGAGCCGTTTTTTCAGGCTCGGGCGGGTCGGGAATCCCAGGAGGGGACGGGGTTGGGGTTGTCGATCTGTCAAAAATACCTGCACCTGCTCGGAGCTCGGCTGGAGATCCGCTCGGAAGTGGGGCAGGGGACGGCGTTTGAATTCGAGTTGGATGTGATGCCGGCGGAGTCGGCCGAACCCGAGCCTCCCCCCCAAAAAGAAGCGATCGCCCTCCCCCCGGATGCCCCGCCGCCCCTCCACGGGGACACCCGCCCCCGCATTCTGATCGTGGAAGATAAGGTTTACAACCGCCAACTGCTCCAACAGATGCTCTCCCCTCTGGGGGTGGAGCTGCGGGAGGCTCGGGACGGCCTGGAGGCGATCGCGGTGTGGCAGTCGTTTCGCCCCCACCTGATTTGGATGGATCTGAGGATGCCCCGGGCGGACGGCTACGAGGCGACCCGGACGATCCGAAAATTGGAGCGCTCCGCACCGCCGTCCGGGGACGCTCCGGAGCGGACGATTATTGTCGCTTTGACCGCCAGCGCCTTTGAAGAGGAGCGGATTTTGGCGATCGAGGCGGGCTGCGACGATTTTCTCTACAAACCGATCCAAATGTCCACCCTGCTCGCCTGTATGTCCGATTACTTGGGCGTCCGCTACACGGATGCCGAGGTGGCGGCGGTGGTCGAGTCCGAACCCCCGGATGTGGCTCGGGTCGCCGAACAATTGGCTCAAATGTCCGCCGGCTGGCGCACGGCCCTGGCCGATGCGGTCATGACGCTCAACGAGACGGAAATACGGCGACTGGTGGGGGAAATTCCCCCGGAACGCTCGGAGTTGGCGATCGCGCTCCGGCACTGTGCGGAGAACTTTGATTACGAACAGATTTGGCAGATGCTAGAAGAACAAACTGATTTGAATTATGAACCTTCCGAATGAGCCTCCGACTCCCTCAACTATTCTCGTCGTTGACGACATTCCCAACAACCTGCGCCTGCTTCAAGATCTGCTGCGAAAACAGGGCTACGATGTCCGCCTTGCCCCCAGCGGCAAGTTGGCGCTCCGCAGCCTGACGCGCTTTGCGCCGGATTTGATCCTCCTGGATATCATGATGCCGGAGATGGACGGCTACCAGGTGTGCCGGCAAATCAAAGCCGACCCGGAAATGGGGAACGTTCCGGTTATTTTTTTGAGCGCTTTGGATGAGGGGTTGGACAAGGCGAAGGCGTTCGAGGTGGGGGGGGCGGACTACATCACGAAGCCGTTTCAGATGGAAGAGGTGCTCGCCCGCATCCGCAATCAACTCGCCCTCCATTCCCTGCAAAAACAACTGCAAGAAACCAATCAAACCCTCGCCGAGCAAAATCGAGAGTTGCAACTCTCGGCCCGGGAAACTCGCCTGCTGCTGAGGGCGACTTGGGCGATCGGCCGCGCGCCGGATTTTCGGGTGGCGATCGCGGCGGTTCTGGATGCGGTCTGCGAAAATATCCTCTGGGAATATGGGGAAGCTTGGCAGCCGGACTCCGAGTGCCAGGTGTTGGAATATATCGCCAACCCCCAGGGCACGGACGCCCGATTTGCCGCCTTTCAACGGGATTCGAGCCGGCGCACTTTCGCCCCCGGACGGGGGATTGCCGGCCGGGTCTGGCTCTCCCGACAACCGGAATGGATCGAAGATTGTTCGACCTGTTCCCCCGATATTTATGATCGCGCCCCCATTGCGGAGCGGGCGGGTTTGAAGGCTATGTTCGGTGTCCCGATTTTGCTGGGGGACGAGGTGTCGGCGGTTCTGGTGTTTTACAATACCCGGGCTATTCCCTGCCAGCCGCGGACTTTGGAATTGGTGCGGGCCGTGGCCGCACAACTGAGTTTTCCCCTCCAGCAGGCCCGCCTCTACCAACAGCTCCAACAGGCGAACCGGGAACTGGAACGGCTGGCCCGGTTGGACGGACTGACGCAGGTCGCCAACCGCCGCCATTTCGACGAGGTTTTGGGGCGGGAGTGGCGGCGGATGCGGCGGGAACGGTCGCCGCTCGCGGTCATTTTGTGCGATGTGGACTATTTCAAAAACTACAACGACCAGTACGGACATCTGGCGGGGGACGACTGTCTGATTCAGGTGGCCCGGGCCCTCGATCGCTCGGCGATGCGCCCAACCGATTTGGTGGCCCGCTACGGGGGGGAGGAATTTGCCGTCATCCTGTCGAATACCGATACTCAGGGAGCTGTGGAGGTGGCTCGCCGCATCCAGGACGCGATCGCGGCTCTCGAAATTCCCCACGAGACGTCCGGCGTCAGCGATCGCCTCACGGTCAGCCAGGGTATTTTCAGCTTGATTCCCACCCCGGAAAGTTCCCCAGACCGGCTCCTCCACGCCGCCGATGTCGCCCTCTACCAAGCCAAACAGAAAGGTCGCGATTGCTTCGCGATCGGGACTTGATGGGCGATTTCGTCACCCCGAACCCGCGATCGCTCCAATTCTGTAATTCTTGTTACAGATTGATTTGTCTGTATTTTTTGATACAAAATTGGTATCGGTAGTCCGGAACACCGGGAGTATCAATATGAACATTCGAGAATATTCCAAACGCCTGGAAAGGATATCCCCCAACGAAGATCTGCTGGGGATGGTGCTGGTCGTCGTCGTCGGTTCCCTGGCCCTGGCATCGATCCCCATCCTGAATCCGGTGGATTTGAGCGTCACCGCAGAGACTGTCCCCCATGAGGCCAGTTTGTGGGACGGCTGCAAAGATTGAAATTGGTGTTTTTAATACTTTCCGACTTGCCAAATTTTCTGTACGGATTGATACAACCGATCGCGATTTTTTTCTAATTTGCCAAAACCCGAAAAAATCCTTACCATGCGAGGTGTAATCCTTGAAGTTGGGATCACTGCGGTGAAAGAACAGCGACAGTTGGGACTTGTTTCCCTCGCCACTTTACTGGTATCCGCCCACTACGGCTTGGGGTTTATCCTGGGGACGGCAGAAAAATCGTTTTTGAACGGGGCGGCGGGGAGTCTCTACGCGATCGCCATCGGACTGGGGACAATCGCCCTGGCGTTTCTCGCCAAATTCTACTGGGTGGAAGTCGAGCAAATTTGGACTTTACTCGGCGATCGCTACGGCAAACCCGTCAAAATCGGCGTCGGTTTGATGTCCTGGACTTCATTGATCGGCATCGCCGCCGTCCAGTTGATCGCGGCCGCCGCCATCCTCAACGTCGCCGGAATTCCGACCCTTACGAGTCTCATTTTTTTGGCTATTTCATTTTGTTTGATTTCCCTTCTTCCCGTCGAACGGGCGAGTTTAATCTTTCGGGTTTTGCTCCTTTCTAATATCCTCGCCCTCGCCTATTGTTTGTGGCAAATAGACGGCGGTATTTCTTATTTTGAAACCGTCCAAAATTTTGTGCCAGAAGTCGGGGCGATGGATGTCCGGGGTACCTTGGGAGTGATGATTTCCACCGTTTTATTGGTGGCGATCGATATGAAATGCCAGCAGTTTGTCGTCCGGGCGAAAAGTATTAAAATCGCCCGCTGGGGATGTATCGTCGCCGGCATTTGCCTGATGATTTTGGCGTTTTTACCGGGGGCGGTAGCGATCGCGGCACAACGTTCTGGAGTCCTGCCGGGGGCGATCGACGGAAAGTCTTTAATTCCCTACGTCCTGTTTTGGGTGGGGAATCGGACTCACCCCGCGATCGGTATTATATTGATTTTAATTTTGGCGGTTCCGGCTTTGGGAATTGGCAGCAATATCCTCCGCATCCAAACCAAAACGGTGCTGGATTTGGAACTCGTGGAAAATCGGTTTACCAACCGCGTCTTCGTAACATCGCTCAACGCCCTGTTGGCGTTCGGCATCGCCCTCAGAGGTGGGGAGATCGTCGGCTTGATTTTGTGCTTCTACGCCGCCTATGCCTCGGTGTTGTGGGTTCCCTTGATCGCCTATTTTTTGTCGGATTTTAAAGGGTTTATCGTGTCGCCAACGAGCGTCCGATTCGGGTTTGCGATCGGCAGTTTGGCGGCTTTGTCCGGGTTGGGAATCAGCCTCATTCAACCGCAGGCGATGTGGTTCGATAGCGTCGAACTCACTATTCTGGTTTTGGGGTTGGGATTCAGCAGTTTGGGATTGTTGGGAACCCGCGCGATCGAAAAACTGTTTCCCGTCCGCGTCGGTTCATCTTAAAGTCGGGAGTCGGGAGTCGGGAGTCGAGAATTAGGGAATGGGGAGTCGGGAGTCGGGAGTCGGGAGTCGAGTTTTCCCGTTCCTTTTTCCCGAACTATTGCCTGTTGCCTATTGCCTATTGCCTCTCTTAAGGGAGTCGATCCGGTTAATAACCGGATCTGATATCATACTGTCGCGACACAATCTTAAATTATCCTTAAATATGGCGGGGCTGACGGCCGATCGCCGAATACTGATATCTATCTATGATAACCTATAACCACTCGATCGCAGCCGGGGAAAAGTTGATGACCATTCAAATCACCGAGTTAGACTGGAAAAAACTGCAAAACGGTTCCGATATCCGGGGTGTCGCCCTCGAAGGGGTCGAGAATGAACCCGTCAATTTGACTCCCGAAATTGCGGGGATTTTGGGCAAGGCATTCGTCACTTGGTTGGCGGAAAAATTGAAGCGATCGCCCGCAGAATTGACCGTTGCCGTGGGGCGGGACAGCCGCATTTCCGGCCCCGAATTGATGGCGGCGACGATGGAAGGAATCGCCTCGACGGGGTGTCGGGTTTACGATTTTGCGATCGCCTCCACTCCCGCCATGTTCGTGAGTACCGTCACGCCGGGATGGGAGTGCGACGGGGCGATCATGTTGACGGCCAGCCACCTGCCTTTCAACCGCAACGGCTTGAAGTTTTTTACGGCCGATGGGGGCTTGGATAAGGGGAATATTTCCGATATTTTAGAATTGGCGGAAAAGAACGATTTCAACACCTCCGATTCCCCGGGAAGCATCACCCAACATGATTTTATCTCCGTCTATGCAGAAGGGTTAGTGAATACCATTCGGAAAGGGGCGAACCATCCCGAAGATTTTGACAAGCCTTTAAAAGGATTAAAAATTATCGTCGATGCCGGCAACGGTGCGGGGGGATTCTACGCGGAAAAGGTGTTGAAACCGCTGGGGGCGGATATTTCGGGAAGCCAATTTTTGGAACCGGACGGCACGTTTCCGAACCACGTCCCCAACCCGGAAAATGGGGCAGCGATGGAGTCGATTTGCAAGGCGGTAGTTGAGAATCAGGCGGATTTTGGTATTATTTTCGATACGGACGTCGATCGCGGCGCGGCGGTGGATAAAGATGGCAAGGAACTCAACCGAAATCGTTTGATCGCGTTAATTTCCGCGATCGTCTTGCAGGAACATCCGGGTTCGACGATTGTCACGGACTCCATCACCTCCGACGGTTTGACCCAGTTTATCGAAGGGGAATTGAAGGGAGTGCACCACCGCTTCAAACGGGGTTACAAAAATGTGATCAACGAAGCGATAAAATTGAACGAAAGCGGACAGGAATCCGGGCTGGCGATCGAAACCTCCGGCCACGGCGCCATGAAGGAAAACTACTTCTTGGACGACGGCGCCTATTTGGTGAGTAAGTTATTGATCGAGTTGGCGAAAACCCACCGAGAGGGCAAATCTTTGACCGATTTGATCGCCAATTTGCGGGAACCGGAGGAGAGTCGGGAAATTCGCATCAAGATTTTGGCGGACGACTTCAAATCCTACGGCAATCAAATCATCGACGACCTGAAACAGTTCGTTTCCCAACAGGAAGATTGGGAAATCGTCCCCAAGAATTACGAGGGGGTGCGGGTGGCGTGCAAGTCGCCGGCGGAGGACGGGTGGTTTTTGCTGCGGCTGTCGCTGCACGACCCCGTTTTGCCGCTGAATATCGAATCGAATGTCGAAGGCGGTGTGGCGGAGATTTCCGGGCGGCTGTTCGAGTTTTTTGAGGCGATCGCTCATTTGGATATCTCGGAGTTTTCGGCGGGGAAATGAGGGGAGTCGGGAATCGGGAATCGGGAACTTTTCACTGTTCACTTTTCACTGCCGACGACAGGAGTGGGAAATCGCGGGTATGCTGTCTGACAGAGCGTCACGTAAAATCTCCGATACGTTTGGAAGCTCTGTCTCTTTAGAGCAGGGAGGAAAAACGAACGGCGGCTTTAGTCG
>NZ_JAYFER010000259.1:0-24702 GCF_055795065.1 Lyngbya sp. CCY1209 | reverse complement strand
CAATTTTCCGAGCCCCCAGAATTGGGGGTTTGGGGGCCAGACAATTTTCCGAGCCCCCAGAATTGGGGGTTTGGGGGGCCGACAATTTTCATCGTCGGACTGCAGGCATCACCGATTTCGCATTTCGATATCAAAAGCCCTCGAATTTTCGGGCTGTACGCCATTCTGGACGACATGAAGGCATAACATTAAGCCCAGCACCGTGAAGAGGTAGCCCAACCCCAAAGACATCGCGACTTGATGGACGGAATGAGAAGATTTGTAAAACATAACATGAATTTATTTAAACACTTGCCCCGATTTTAGGCCGTCCCACCATCCCCAGCTTCCCCCGAACGGGTTAAGGTAAGTAGGCGATCGCCGTTCAACTTCCTCGCCCAAAATATTTGAAATAATTTAGGAAAATTAACAATTTGAAAAAATCAAAAAAACTGCCCCTTTTGCAGGTATAATTAAAACAGTCTACCGGGAGGCTGTCACCATGAACGATCGCCCAATCATCGGGATCAAGTTGCTGGCATTCGCGTCAGTTCTCCTACTGGCTTCCGGGGGATCGGAAGTGGCGAAAGCGGAGCCGATGGTTCCCGGTTCGGACTGTGGATGTCACCCCGGCGATCGCTTCGATCCCAAACCCAAAATGCCGCGGGGAACCTACCAAGGACAGTGTATCAACTCCTGCCAGCAGCGATCGGTTCGCCGCCTCTCCCCCGCCGAAGCCGCCGAATATGGCATCCCTCCCCAAGCGATCGCCGTGGCGAACGTCAGCCACCGCGATCGGTTTTGGGTGGCTCAAATTCCCGCCGACGGGGTAGAAACCGTCATCTACCAACTCGAACATCCGATTTTTGCCGCCCACGCCCAGCTTCGGTTTCGCTTTTCTCCCGGTTCGGAAGTCATTTTAATTCCCCAAGTTCCCAATTCTGGGGAGTCTCCCACCCAAATTTCCGACTTGGTTTTGTCGGTGGAAGCCGTCCCAGTTGTGGGGGGTAATTTCGATTTAGTTGCCGGATTTTTTGACAACTTCGCGATCGCCTACCGCTTGGTTTCTTTGGAAGCGAGAGCCCAACGCATGATCCAAGTTGACGGCCACCGCGTCGAACAGATCCAGCTCAATTTGACACCCGCTCAAAATCACCAATTACTCCTGAATGCGATCGCCGAAAGTGAGCGAGCCGGACTCAGTCGGATGTACCATTCTTTTGATCGCAACTGTACCAGCGAAGTCTTCCGACTCTTAGATCGAACCACCGGCTACAACCCGCCCGCCAACTCGGATATCGAGGAAATTTTCATCAACGCCCCCACCGGAGATCAGATCTCGATGTTGATCGCAAATGGCACGTTAGATCCAGAAGAAATCGCCCAATTTTTAGCCGATACTTTAGATGAAACCCAGTGGCAATTTTTGCAAGACCACATCCCCACCATTTCCCACAACGCCCTGAAACGCCGCGGCCTTCTGGGGCCGACGATCGCCGATCTCAATCAGGAGTTGAACGCCGGACAACGGCTGTGGTAGTGAAGGACAGATAAAACCCACCGATGCGACCCAAATCTCTATCTTTATCCTCAATTTTAATCGCCGGAATTTTCCTTTTTTATCCGGCTATTTCCTCGCGATCGCAAGAAATCGGCGCGGTTCCCGCCATTCAATCGCCCGAATTCGAGGCGATCTGCAGGTCGGGGCCGACCGCAGACTGTGAAACCATCGGAAAAGCCGCCCACCTCACCACGGATTTAATTTACGAATTATTTGACGGCGAAATCACCCATAATCGAGCCAAATATCAATCCATAATCGGCGCGATCGCCCAACTGTACGGAACCGAACCGAACGCCGTTCAAGTCGTCAACAAACGCCTGAAACTGTCGGATTTTTTCATCGTCGAAGCAGATCAGGTGTTCGGAGGCTATGCCGTTTTCATCCGTCCCCAAAATAGCGAATCCCAAGGCCGACAAAAAGCGAAATTTTTCATCGCATTTAAAGGGGTTTACCCGAAGTTGGAAGATCCCAACGATATCGCCGCCGCCCTGTCCGCCTTACCCGAACATCTCTACCGCGATGCCGGCGTGTTAATTCACCGGGGATTTCGGGATTATGCGGCTTCAGTTTTCCAGGACGAAACCTCCCAAACGGCGATCGCGGACATTTTGCGACTCCAAGCCGACCCCCAAACGGACGTAGAAGTGTTGGTGACGGGGCACAGCTTGGGGGGATGTGCCATCCTCTACGCCGCCCTGTTAGTAGATGCGGGAGTTTCTCCTCAAAATATACAGGCGATCGTCTTCGGTTCTGGACCCGTCGCCACATCAGATTTTATCACCCAATATCCCGATCTAATTCCCAACATTACCCGCGTCGAAACCGGAGGAGATATGTTGATCTATGAAGACGGTTCCCCAATGAAACCCATCTACGATACCTTGGGTTACGTTCCCTTCGGAAAATTGATTCACGCCCCAGCCAGCGATCGCCTCAACCAACTGAAACAACAGTTACTCATCCTGGAACAACGGCGACAAACTTCCCCCTCGGAAAACCTCACCTCCGATGCCCTCAATTTAGCCCGAGAAATCCTCCAAGAACGAGTCGCCATCCACACCCACAGCTATCGCTATTACTACCAACGATATCGCTCGGGTCAGGGCGATCGCCCCCTGTGGTAAAAAAATCTGATGATACCGAAAAAAGCCAAAAATTTGCCGTTTCAAAGCCCCCAGAATTGGGGGTTTGGGGGCAAGAAAGCCCCCAGAATTGGGGGTTTGGGGGCGAGAAAGCCCCCAGAATTGGGGGTTTGGGGGCAAGAAAGCCCCCAGAATTGGGGGTTTGGGGGCAAGAAAGCCCCCAGAATTGGGGGTTTGGGGGCGAGACAATTATTTACCATCGCCATCAAACCCCTCCAAAAAAGGGAAGCCGGGGGGGTTTCCTCAACTTTAAATCAAATCACATCTTTGCGCTTTTGAACCACCACTAAAAAGGCGAACATCGCGCCGATAAAGCCCAGATTAATCCCCCAATATTTGCCAACATTCACGTCAAACATAGAGCCGTAATCCCGGTTAAACCGCTCGATCGTACCTTCCGCCTCGCCCAAAGCCCCCTCATAATTTCCCCGCCAATCTCCATACTGATCCTGCCACTCGTCGATCGCCGTTTTGTACTCGTCCACCCGCTCCTGATAAGCCTCCATATCCGCTTGATACTGGTCCATCTCCTCCTCATACTCCTCCTGGGCTTCATAGGACTGGGTATCCGGTCGGGTCGGCTGTTCCGGCGGGTCCCCCGGATCTTCCGGTTTGGGCGGTTGATCTTCATCTACGGCCGGATTGTACTTCGACAAAATGCCGGGGAAATTACATTCCTTAAACAAGCTCGGGCCGAAGCAGGAGCAATCCTGTTTTTGTTCCTCCGTCAGGGCATCCCGTTCCGCTTCGGACAACTGCCAGCAGGCATCCGCCGCCACATCTTGTCCCGCCCCCGTAATCGTGACCAGAGCTTCAAACGGCCATTTTGTCAGCGTCAAATTGTTGATCATTTTCCCCGGCAAACCGAAGGTATTGATAGGCAACATCCCCCCGCCGAACGTGATTTGAGGGACCAAAAATATAATGGTCAAAAGCGGGGCGATATTTTGGTTCGGCGAAATCGCCGACACCAACAATCCCATCACCATCCCCGACATCGTTGCCAACAGCAAGGTGACGTACATCGCCCCGTAAACGGAAATGTCTCCGGGAATATTGATGGCAAACAACTTGAAGATCAGGAAGATCGCCGCCTGATATAACGCGAAGATCAACGCGATCCAAACCTTCGACAAAATATAGGGCAAAATCTGCAAGCCGATGGTGCGTTCCCGGCGATAAATATCCGCCTCTTTGACGATTTCCCGCATCGTGGCGATGCTGCCCACCATCACCGCCACCAAAGCGGTGACGAATAACATGGTAATCACCTGGCCGAAGTCACCCTCCGTGGTGTCGAACATCTCGGAATTCCAGGTCAATAAATCCAGTATCCCCAGAATCGGCGCGATCGCCAACATCAAAATCAAACTGGCGCGATCGCGCATGAAAATCGCCCAATTCCGCTTAGAGAGAATTAAAAACTGACGCCAACCCGACACCCGCTTCAACTGGGCAGCGGGAGCCTGTTTGGACGGGCGGGTGCGACTCGTTTCCGACTGTTGAACGTCCAACGACTGCTGTCGTTGCGCCACGAATCTTTGGTACTGGGAAGAATTGAGATAATCCTGCTGCCATTCCTCGGGCGATCGCTCCCGTTCCACCTTGTGATAAATTTCATTAAAACGCTGCACCCCGAAATAATCCAGCGCCTCCTGGGGCGGGCCGAAATAGGCCACCCGGCCCCCAGCCCCCAAAAACACCACCATATTACACAGCATCACGTTGTCCGTGGCGTGGGTGATCAACAGCACCGTCCGGCCCTGGTCCGCCAGGTTCCGCAGCAGGTTCATGATATCCGCTTCCGTCCCCGGATCGAGTCCCGACGTCGCCTCATCCAAAAAGAACAAACTCGGCTTCGTCAGCAACTCCACCCCGATAGACACCCGCTTCAGTTGCCCGCCACTCAGGGCTTTGACGGCGACATCCCGGCGGTGGGACAGGCCGAGTTCCTGCAGGACTTCATCCACCCGCTTCCGGCGTTCCGCCACCGTCGTATCCGCAGGCATCCGCAACTGAGCCGCGTAGTCGAGGGCCTGGGCGACCGTCAACTCCATGTGGACGATATCCTTTTGGGGGACGTAGCCAATTTCCGTGCGGTAGGCGTTGTAATTTTTGTACAGATCCTCCCCGTTCACCAACACCCGGCCCCCCGTCGCCGGACGGAAGCCGTTGAGGGCGTCGAGGAGGGTCGATTTTCCCCCGCCGCTCACCCCCGCCACCACCACAAATTCCCGGGCTTGGACGGACAGGGAGATATCGTTGAGCAGGTTGACCTCTTTGGACACCTGTTTGTTGAGGTGCAGGGCATCGAGGCGGAGGTTGCCCTCTTCGTTGACTTGGACGAGGGTTTCATCGACGTTGAACGTGAAGCGACAGGGCCCGATGCGAATGGTGTCCCCCACCATCAAAGTGCGATCGCCGGTGACGGGTTTGCCGTTGACAAAAGTGCCGTTAGTCGAATTCAAGTCCGTCAGGATAAACGAACCATTTTGGCGGGCGATCTGGGCGTGGTGGCGGGAGACGGAGGGGTGGTTGACCACCGTATCATTGCTCTCATCCCGGCCGATAGTGAGGAGATCTCGCCCCCGCAAGTCGAGAACACAACTGAGCAATGTCCCTTGTTTTTCTGGAAGTTGGGAGACGACCTCCGTGGCGTCTTCCTCGGCGGAAGCGGAGACTTGGGTGGGGGCCGTCGCCAGAGAAGTGAGGCCAAATTTTAATTGGGTATTTCCGATCTGGATGATGTCACAGTCCACCAAAGGATGGGGAGAATGGGGGGAAATTTTGACAGCGTTCACCTCGGTGCCGAGGGTGCTGCCGAGATCGACGATCAGGTAGCGATCGCCCTCCGCTTGAATTTGGGCGTGATGTCGGGAAACGCTCGGATCGTCGATCACGATCATATTGTCAGGCGATCGCCCGATCGATGTCGGCTCGCCGTCGAGGGGAAATTCTCGAACCGATGTACTCCCTCGAATTTCGAGCCTTGCACTGGGTTTTAAAATACTCATTGGACTTCACCCGTGGAGCTGAAAATAGTAAAAATCGGGAAGCGAGACAAGTCCGCTTCACCCCGGTATTTTGACCACAAAAGAACCGAAACTATTGACCTGGGTACTGACATTACCAATCATAATTCCGAATCTTTCCCTCGCCTCTTAAACTTAATCATTTTTAAAATTTGCTGTCGGTTCGACCCCCGACCGAGAGATTGAACCCTCAAAAAAGACGAGCTGGACACCACCACCGATCGCACTTCCTTCCGACCTGCCCGAATGATAAGATCGAAAAATTCACATCCCAACTTCTACCTGCTTCCCCATGAGCCACCCTGCTACAGGTACCGAGATCTGGTCAGAACTTCTCCAACAACTGCTCGAACATCAGTCCCTCTCCACCACCCAAGCCTCGATGTTGATGGAAGGATGGTTGAGTGAGTCCATACCCCCGGTCCTCTCGGGGGCCATTTTGATCGCCCTGCAAACCAAAGGCATCTCCGGGGAAGAACTGGCGGGCATGGCCTCCGTATTGCAAGCCCAGTCCCTCTCCGAAAGCCTCCCGTCCCCCCCGGAAACGTCCGCCCAATTTCAATATCCCACCATCGACACCTGCGGAACCGGGGGAGATGGGGCCTCCACCTTCAACATTTCCACCGCCGTCGCCTTCGTCGCCGCCGCCGCCGGGGTTCCAGTCGCCAAGCACGGCAACCGCTCCGCCTCCAGCAAAGTGGGTTCGGCCGACGTTTTGGAGGGGTTGGGCGTGAATTTGACCGCCCACCCGGAACAGGTGAGCGCCGCCCTCGATGCGGTGGGCATCACCTTCCTATTCGCCCCGGGCTGGCATCCGGCGATGAAAGCCGTGGCCCCGATGCGGCGAACCCTGAAGGTACGGACGGTGTTCAACCTGCTCGGGCCCCTGGTGAATCCCCTGCGTCCGAAAGCCCAAGTCATCGGCGTATTTGACCCCACCGTTTTGGACGCGATCGCAGCCGCTCTGGGACACCTGGGCATGGAGACGGCGATCGTCGTACACGGCCGGGAAGGCCTGGACGAGGCGGGTTTGGGCGATGCCACCGATTTGGCGATCCTCTCGGGAGGGCAAGTGAAGCGATCGCTCCTCCATCCCGAAGAATGCGGCATCGAACCCGCCCCCCTCGCCGCCCTCAAAGGCGGAGAACTCTCCGAAAATATGGAAATTCTGACCCGAGTCCTGCAAGGCCAAGGCACCCCCGCCCAACGGGATGCCGTCGCCCTCAACGCCTCCCTCGCCCTCCAGGTCGCCGGGGCCGTCCCCCTTCTCGCCCACCAAAAAGGCTTCGCCCTCGCCCGCGACATCCTCGACAGCGGAGCCGCCTGGTCAAAATTGCAGGAATTGGTGCAATTCTTAAAAGGATAAATGGGCGGATGGGGATTTTAGATTTTAGATTTTAGATTCCTCTCGGGGAGGAGTGAGAAATGAAGAGTCAAAAGTCAAAAAACGATTCCCTACTCCCTACTCCCTACTCCCTACTCCCTACTCCCTACCCTCGGGTACGGAACTCGACGACATCCTCCTTGATCGTGACATCGTACTCGCCGAAAAAGTCCTGTCCCAACAGTCCCACATCCAAAGCGGGGGCGATCGCGACGGCGATATTGTTAGCCGTCGCCCCCCCGACTTCGATCGAATCCACCAAACCGACCTCGAATTCCACCCCCCTTTGGCTGGGGGTGTCAGCCAAGCCCCGCCCCGTCGGAATCACACCCAACACTTCGGCCATGATCGGGGTGATCACCGTGCCGCTGGCCCCCGTATCGACCATCATCTCGAAGGGTTGACGGCCGTTGAAAACGACCTGAATCACGGGAATTCCCGCCTGGCGGCGCAGAATCTGGGCTTGAAACACCCCCGTCTCCCCCGGCAGAGCCGCCGTACCGGGTAGGGGAGTTTCCATTTCCGGAAAGTTGCAGATCTCATCGAGATTGATCACCCGGCCCGATTCCGTCTGGGCGAAACAGCCGGGATGCTCCTGGGCGATCGCGCCGGAGATCCCCAACAGGGACAAACTCAGGGCGATAGGGACACTCAGCACCCGGAGCGGTAAATGAGATTGAGCGTTCATGGCGGGGTTTGGCATGAGAGTGATGGCCGCGATCGCTCTTTGACCCCCACCTGTTTCGAGGTGCGGGTTTGGGCATCGCTATTCTGATTCAATTTTAGCCGATGCCTGCCCAGTGCCGCCCGCCTCCGTTTGCCGTCAAAAAACAGCCCGGACGCTCATCGTTTTGGGGGTCGGCAAACTTTTCCGTTGGGAAGGACGGCCCCGGCCAGCCGTACACCTTTGAATTGAATTCCAGTCAAGTTCGCCGAGCGCAGATTCGCGTCTCGCAGGTCGGCGTCCGTCAAATTGGCGCCCGTCAAATTGGCGCCCGTCAAATTGGCTTCCCGAAAATCGACCCGCTCCAAATTGGCCTGCTGTAGGTCGGCGGCGATCAAACAGGCTTTTTTGAAATTCGCGGCCTTCAAGTTGGCGGAATTGAGTTGGGCTTCCATCAACAGCGCACCCGCAAAGGTCGCCCCGCTCAAATAAGCGCCAGCGAAGTTGATACCCGTCAGCAACTTTTGGCTCAAGTCCACCCCCGCCAAGTCCGCCCCGCTGAAATTCACCTGAGTCAGACAGGTCCCCTTGAGACAGATCCCCCGCAAATAGGTTTTGCTCAAGTTCCCACGGCTGAGGTTGGCGCCCGTCAGGTTCGCCTGGTGAAGGTCCGCCTCCACCAGGGTGGCCGAATTCAGGTAGGCGCCCGTCAGGTTGGCACCGCGCAAATTGGCTCGATTCAGATTGGCGCCCCGCAGGTCGGCTTCCATCAGGTTGGCGCCGGTATTGGTTTTCGCCAGGTTGACCCGACTCAGATTCGCTTCAGCCAGCTTGGCATCGGTGAGGAGCGCCCGAGCCATGTTGCACTCGGAAAGGTTGGCCCGACTCAGGTTGATATTCCGGAGGTCAGCCTCACTCAAATCGGCCCGCCGCAGGTTCGCGTCGCTGAGGTCGGCTCCACTCAGGTTGGTGCCGCTCAAGTTCGCGCCTTCCAAGTTCGCCCGGGTGAGATTAGCCCAACCCCGGTGGGTGCCGGCCAGGTCGGCGTTGCCGAAATCGATGCCGACCCGTCGTATCCTCTCGCCGAGTTGCAGGACTCCCCACTCTACAGCCGAGATGGAATTTCCCCCGTTGGCATCGGCGTCCAGGAGATTTCTGGACAGGTGGACACCTCTGAAGTTTCTGTCCCCAGAAATATATTGGTCTAGTCGTTCTGCGGCATTCAGTTCTCTGGCATCCATAGCTTGAACCGTGTTGTCAATTGGGCAAGTTTACGGGAGTCACATCGCACCAAAGATGTCGCTTGCCCGCCGGTTGTCGCGGGACGATTTGGGGTCGGGATTGACACCATCATTTGATGCGTATCTCTCGCCGTCGAGAGCGGATCGGACTGTCCCCCCGAATTCCGTACCGTACCGATGGGCATCGAATGTTGCAGACAGTTGGGACTCCCAATTCTGAGGTGCTGAGATGTCAGAATGATGACGGCTAATTGAGGGGCTCGCGATCGCCCGAATCGGTTGGAATTGAGTTAGAACTGTTCTAAGTCCGATAACAGCTATTGGTTGAGATTCCATACAAAAATTTAGGTCAAGTGTAGCACCCCTACGGGCGATCGCCATACTCCACAAGATGGAATTCCAAAATTTAAGGAAATTTTCAATTTTTCTATCAAAATCGATCGCTCCTCCTTCCGCCTCTCTGTTGATTTAATAAAAATTTAATAATTATGTTGTGTCCGCGATCACATAATCGCCGTGATCGGAAAATGATCCGTCCGTCGGGAAGGCCACGGGGCAAAAATTGTCATGCGACGACAACAGGAGCCGCGAGTCGATCGCCGCTCTCGTCCGTTGTCTGGCAAAATGATGGAGTATTTTCACAAAGCAATAGCAATTGGGTTTCATGTCGCTTATCTCTGCTCAACCGGCTCTGCTCGTTCTCGTCGATGGCACCGCCTATCGCGGTTGGTCCTTCGGCGCCCCCGGTACGGTCGTCGGCGAAGTGGTGTTCAACACCGGAATGACGGGCTACCAGGAAGTGCTCACCGATCCCAGCTACTGCGGCCAGATCGTGACGTTCACCTATCCCGAATTGGGGAACACCGGGGTCAACCCAGAAGACGAAGAATCCTCCCGGCCCCAGGTACTCGGCGCGATCGCCCGCAACATCTGCACCCGCCCGAGTAACTGGCGATCGACACAATCCCTCTCGGACTATCTCAAACAACACCACATCCCCGGCATCTACGGCATCGACACCCGCGCCCTGACCCGCAAACTCCGCACCGTTGGGGCCATGAACGGCGGCATCTCCACCGAAATCCTCGATCCGGGCGAGTTGTTGTCCCGAGTCCAGCAGGCGCCGAGTATGGACGGACTCAACTTGGTTAAGGAAGTCACCACCCCCGAAGTCTACGAGTGGTCCGACCCGACGGAAACCGTCTGGGAATTCAGCCCCAGCCTCCAATCCCCAGACGAGAACCAACCCGCCACACCCCGCTACACCGTCGTCGCGATCGATTTCGGCGTCAAGCGCAACATCCTCCGCCGCCTCGCCAGCTACGGCTGTCGCGTCATCGTCGTCCCCGCCGACACCCCCCCCGAAGACATCCTCAAATACGAACCCGACGGCATTTTCCTCTCCAACGGCCCCGGCGACCCGGCAGCCGTGACCGAGGGCATCGCCACCGCCCAACAGTTGGTGCAAAGCAACAAACCCGTCTTCGGCATCTGCATGGGCCACCAAATTCTCGGCCTCTCCCTCGGCGCCAAAACCTTCAAACTCAAGTTCGGCCACCGGGGGTTAAATCAACCCGCCGGCCTGAAGCGCCAGGTGGAAATCACCAGCCAAAACCACGGGTTCGCCATCGACGCCGACTCCCTGTCGGACGGGGTGGAAATTACCCACCTCAACCTCAACGATCGCACCGTGGCCGGATTGAAACACAAGTCCCTGCCCCTGTTTTCCGTCCAATACCACCCGGAAGCCAGCCCCGGCCCCCACGATGCCGACTACCTGTTCGAGCGTTTCATCCAAGAAATGGAAAACAGCAAAAGCAAAGCCGTCAGTTCGGAGTCTTGAGTCCGAGCCAAATGGGGGCGGCTCCCCACCTGCGCCGCCCCCTTGCGCCCTTCCCCCAGAATCCATTTCGCCACGGACTGATTCTAGACAATTGCCGCAAAAAAAACTATACTGGTGAGGCAGTATACGTGCTATCAAGTTAGGAGGGGGCTATTCCTGAGCAACTAAACCTGACCGTTAGCCTCAGAGGGACTCGAGACGTTCAAGAGAATTATCAACTATTTCGTCTGACCGGATTGCTGGACGCCTTCTCAGAAGGTAAATTCCGGAAGGAGATGTCCAAGTGTATCGACAATGGACCCAAACACATCGTGTTGGACTTGTCCCAGATAGACTTTGTAGACAGTTCCGGTTTGGGCGCTCTGGTACAACTCGTCAAAAAAGCCCAGACTAACGGGGGAACTTTACAAATTGTTTCTAATCCTCGCGTAACCCAAACCGTGAAACTGGTTCGCTTGGAAAAATTTCTATCTCTGCAGCCTTCAGTTCAAGTGGCCGTGGAGAATGTCAAAGACGGTTAAGCTGGACGGGTTGACTCAGCTTTTTGTCAGCACGCCGACGAGGAGAAGGCTCCCCGTCGGTTCTGCGTGCGCGACGGAGTTCGGGGGGGCCTGGTGCCGATGTCGGATTTGAGGGGATTCTCGGATGCGACCTTGACCCCGGAGCAGGTTCGGCAGTTGTCACCTGCATCCTGGGCCTATTTGGGAGATGCCGTCTACGAATTGTATGTGCGTCGGTTCTACCTGATGCCCCCGAAGCGATCGCAACTGTATCACCGCCAGGTGGTCAACCAAGTCCGGGCCGAAAGTCAGGCCCGCCACCTGGACGCCCTCGCATCCCACCTCACCCCCGCCGAACTCGAAATCGTCAGGCTCGGCCGCAACGCGACGTTCCGCCGCCCGAAACGCATCGACGCGGAAACCTACCAGAAAGCGACGAGCCTGGAGGCCCTGTTGGGCTACCTGTACTTGACCGACCGCCCCCGCCTAGAAGAACTTCTCGGCCACCTCGACCTCGAAATCGATTGAGAGCCTCCCCGTTAAACCCGGGCCGTTTCATTTTCCCCCAAAAAATGGCCGAGGGAGCAGAGGAAGCAGAGGAAGCGACCGGGAGAAGAGGGAGATTTTTCGGAATCAAAAGGTATTTTTAAGGGGCTTTGAGTTGTCCCGACTCCCGAGTCTCGATTCTCGAGGACCGCGCGCCGCGCTATATCGTTGACTGTTGACTGTTGACTGTTGACTGTTGACTGTTGACTATTGACTATTGACTATTGACTATTGACTTATGACACCCCGCCCACCTTCCCGCCGCCCCTCCGAAAACCGGGGCCAATCCGCCCCCTCCCGGCCCCGCCGCCCTGCCGGCGACATCCCCGAGGACGATCTCATCTACGGGCGCCACACCGTCCTGGCGGCCTTGGAAAATCGGCGCTCCCTGAATCGAATCTGGGCGATCTCCCAACTGCGGTCCGACACCCGCTTCCAACCCCTGCTGCAAGAAGCCAAAGCCCGGGGCGCGATCATCGATGGCGCCAGCCACCAACGCCTCGACCAAATCACCCGGGGGGCCAACCACCAGGGCATCGCCGCCCAAGTCACCCCCTACCGATATTGGGATTTGGAAACCCTGATCGCCCGGGCCCAATCCGCCACTTCCCAACCCGTGCTGGTAGCCGTGGACGGCGTGACCGACCCCCACAACCTCGGGGCGATCGTGCGGACAGCAGAAGCGATGGGGACCCAAGGTTTGATCCTGCCCCAGCGGCGGGCCGTGGGGGTGAACGCCACCGTCATGAAAGTGGCCGCAGGCGCCTTGGAAACCTTTCCGGTCGCCCGGGTCGTCAATCTCAACCGGGCACTGACGGAACTGAAATCGGCAGGATTTTGGGTCTACGGCACCGCAGCGGGAGAGTACCCGCCCCTGCACACCGTCAATTTGACCGGTGCCGCCGTGCTGGTGGCGGGGAGCGAAGGGGAGGGACTCAGCCGAGGCATCGCCCAAAACTGCGACCTCCTCGTTTCCATTCCCCTGCGGGGGGCGACCCCGAGCTTGAACGTCTCCGTCGCCACCGGCATGGCCCTGTACGAGCTGTTTCGCCAACGGGGTGCGGATTGAGATTGAGGCGCGATCGCACTATCCCGCAGTCGGGGAACTCTCCAATAAGTTTGCTAAACTCAACTTAAGGTCGGAGAACCGGTTCTCGGGCCAACACTCCCAAATCGACCGATTGGAGTAATTGGTTCCAAGCCGCCGACACCGCCGGATCGTCACCGCGATCGGGCTGTAATTGCGCCAAGATTGACAGGGCATCGTACCAAAGTTCGGCTTTCAAATACAGGTCTACTTGCTCCAACGGCGTTTTTTGATTCAACTGAGTGACCAGAGTCGGCTCCAAATCAGTCCGCCGAATTCTGCCTTCGACGACCACATCTCCGGAGCGGTCTTCCGGATCGCAGACAATCGAAAAATACCACTGGTAATCGCGATCGGTTTTTAGCTCGAAATCCGTCCGATTTGAAGGAATCGTCACACCGATAATCCCCGATTTTTCTCCGATGTGCAGGGTCTCCTCATAAACGATCGCGTCATCAGTGCCGTCGAGCAGTACAAACTCCGCCACCTGTTTCGCCTCCATCGGAGGTAAATAGAAATAAAGCGTCGGAGAACTTTGAGCCGTCAACCCCGTCGCCGTTTCCGGTACGACCGCCATCAAAGGGGTTCGATTGAAGGTACAACTCGGGTTGCCGCTGCGGGTTCCGCCACCCGCCCGCCGACCGGGTATGTCGTCGTCGGCTCGAACAGATTCGGCGCCCGGGAGTGCCAGAAACAGGGTCAGCAACGAGATGACACCGATGGGGGCGGCGGCGGCTTTCCATATGGGGTTGAATAACATAGGCTTAACCGAATTTATCCCTGATTCACTGTCAGATTAATTATATCAAAGCGCTTTGCTCTCCCAAATCAGTAAAATTACGGAACATGAAGATAGAGAAGGCGAACACAATTGATCGGAATTGATGTCCGGTCAATCCGGAGGGAGACCCGGAGGTGCGACCGTTCTAATTTTTGCAAAATCCTTCAATAATAGCCGTGTTTGCTCAAGTTTTAGTCAAGATTAGATCTCTGTTGCCGGATACTTCGGGCAACCGTCATCGGCGAGAAAATGTCGGCAACCTTTCGACGAAGCAAGTCGCCACCGTCTTGCTGGCCAGCCTGTTGAGTACCTCCGCCATCTGGGTGATTCGCTCCTTTAGCATCCTCGAGTCGGTGGAATTGCAGGCCTTTGATCGCATGGTGCGGCTGCACGGCGACGGCGACCCCGACCCCCGGTTGACGGTCGTCGCCATCACGGAAGCCGATATCCGAGCCGAGCAGACCTGGCCGTTGCCCGATCGCACCATCGCCCGGGCTCTAGCTAAACTACAGGGCTATCAACCGAGAGTGATCGGTTTAGACCTGTACCGCGACGTCCCCCAACCCCCCGGACACTTCGAGTTGGTCGAACAGTTGAAAGCCGACAACGCCATCGCCATCGAACAGGTCGGCGTCGTCGGGCCCCCCCCATCGGTCCGGCCCGAAAAAATTGGTTTCAACGACCTGGCGATCGACTTCGACAATGCGGTCCGCCGCAACCTGATGTACGTCGAATACAAGGGAGAAAAACTTTACTCATTCGCGTTGAAAGTCAGCCAAAAATACCTGGAATCCCGGCTCGATCGCCCCGTCCCCATCCTCCTCGGAGCGGACTTTCTCCAACTCGGCAACACCACCTTTCCCACCCTGAAAGACAACGCCGGTGGCTACGAACTGCCCGCCTCGGAAGTCAAAGGGCGACAAATTTTGATCGACTACCGCTCCGAACAGATCGCCCGCATCATCACGCTAACCGAACTGTTGGAAGGGAATTTTGACTCCGAGTGGATTCGGGACAAAGCCATTTTGGTCGGTACGACCGCCCCGAGTTTGAAAGATCTCTATCCCACCCCCTACAGCCCCGCGAAGACGGACGATTACAGGATGCCGGGGGTCTTGATCCACGCCCAGATGGCGAGCCAAATTCTGGATGTCGTCCTGGACGGAAAATCCCTGTTTTGGTTCTGGCCGCAGTGGGCCGAGATCTTGTGGTTGTGGGGTTGGTCGGTTCTAGGGGGAAGTTTGGCGATGCGGTTCGATCGCCCCCTGTCCCTGGCATTGTTGGGGGGGGCGAGTGCGATCGCCCTGTGGGTGATTTGCTTTTTCGCGTTCACGCAAACGGGCTGGATTCCCCTGGTTCCTCCCGCCCTGGGCTTGGCGGCCACCGCCGGCATCGTCCTAGCCTACAAAGTCCTCTACAGCCTGTCCTACGACCCGCTGACGGATTTGCCCAACCGGACCCTGCTCACCCAACAGATCCGGCGCCTGAGCCGCACCGAAACCGCCGAAACCGCCCAAATCGCCCTGTTGTTTTTAGACCTCGATCGCTTCCGAATCATCAACGAGGGATTCGGACATCACATCGGCGATCGCCTGATCCTCTCGACGAGCCGGCGTCTCAAAACCTGCCTGCCCCCCCAAACCTTTTTGGCCCGGGTGGGGGGAGACGAATTCGCGATTCTCATCTCCGGCGTAGAAAATAGCGAGGAGGCGATCGCCGTGGCCCACCGGGTGCAAAAAACCCTCGCCGCCCCCTTCGATCTCGACGGCCAGGAAACCTACACCACCGCCAGCATCGGCATCGCCTGCAGCCCCCGCTCGAAAGAATTGGCGGCCCCAGACCTGCTGCGGGATGCCCACACCGCCATGTATCGAGCCAAAGCGTCCGGTCACGGCCGCTACGAAGTCTTTATCTCCACCATGCACACCCGGGCTCTGCAGCAGTTGGAGTTGGAGTCGGATTTGAGAGAGGCTATCAAAAACCGGGAATTTCAGCTCCATTACCAACCCATCATCGACCTGAGAACGGAGCAGATCGTCGGATTTGAAGCCCTGGTGCGCTGGATCTCCCCCAAACGGGGATTCGTCTCCCCGGGAGAATTTATCCCCCTTTCCGAAGACACCGGGTTAATTATTCCCTTGGGGGAGTGGATTCTGGAAGAGGGGTGCGGCCAGCTCGCCGCATGGCACGAAAAATATCCCCGAATTCCCCCTTTCGTTTTGAGCATCAATCTTTCCACCCGCCAACTCTCCCAGGCTAACTTGGTGGGGTGCGTCGATCGCATCCTCGACCGCAGCGGTGTCAACCGCGAGTCTATCAAATTGGAAATTACCGAAAGTACGATTATGGACGACGTAGATGAGGCGATCGCACTGTTGGAACAATTAAAAACCCTGGGAATCAAACTCAGCATGGACGATTTCGGAACCGGTTACTCCTCCCTGAGTTACCTGCACCGCTTCCCGATGGATACCCTGAAAGTCGATCAATCTTTTATCCGCCGCATGGACGAGAGCCGGGAAAATACCGATATTGTCAAAACCATTATCATGCTCGGACACAATCTGAAGATGGATGTGGTCGCCGAAGGAATCGAAACAGAGCAAAATGTTAAAGTTCTTCGGACCCTGAACTGCGAATACGGACAAGGATACTATTTCTCAAAACCTTTACCCGTCACCGCCGTAGAAGAACTGTTGACTCGCATCCATGATTCCCCATGTCCCTGAGAATCGGTTACGACTGTCGGCTGTGGCGCTTGTGCAGGGCACCGAGGCCCAAAGCTCCCAAACCGAGGAGTCCCATCACCGAGGTCGGTTCCGGTACGGACACCGCTTCACCGCTCGCGGACTCTGCCGAAGGTTGGGCGATCGCATCATCAAGGGTCGAGTAATACTGAGTCGGTTTATTGTCCCCATCGAATTCCATCCACCAGGGACCCCAACTACCAGTTGTCCAACTATTCCACCAACTGCTCATCCAACTCATCAGGGTGTCGGTTCCCCGCTTGCCTTGCGTCGTCCGATTCGGGCCATTGCCGCGACTCAGGTTCGACAAATCCAAATCCCACCCCGTCACGTCCAGCAATTGGCGATCGATGGCGCTGATATCCAGGATTTGACCTTTTTGGAGGGTGGGGTGCATGATTCCCAGGGAATTGTCCTGTTTTTGCCAGTGGCTCGTTTGGTAGCCGTCCCCCCTGGCGCTCACGCCGCCGGCAAAGTTCCCCAGGTTGGTTGCCCCCCCGTCCAGGGAAAAATACTTCCCGGTGCCGCAGGTCCAGTCAAATACGTTGGCCTCTCGGCTGGTTTCGGAGTGGCGGAACAGATCCAGGGTGCTGACATACGTGAGGTCGGTTTCCTGAACGGGCGCCCCCTCGCCGCTCTCAGCCATCATGTACAGCATATTGGCGGTGTCGATACCGCTCACGAAGCCGAGGGAGTGGCCGATTTCGTGGAGGGCGACGCTCATGAAGTCGAGTTTGCCGTTGGCGATCGCGACATTATTATTGTAGACCCGGGAGAAATCCCAAATGTCCGAGTTGCTCAGAACGTTGCTGTTTATGGCGATCTCGGAGTCGAAGGCGACGGTGTTATCGTAACCGGGCATCAGTCCCAGGGCTTTGGCGTTAGCCCTTGTCAGCCAGATGGTGCGGTTGTTGGCGTTGCCGTTGTCGTCGAGGACGGTTCCGCTGCCGTCGGTGCGATCGCGCAACATTCCGAAGGTTTCGGTACTCAATGCGATCGCCTCCCGGTTCAGCCTGAGAACTTGGCTGAGGGTGAGTTGGGAGATATCCGCCAAGCCGAACCGGTCGAGGATCGTCGCGATCCCGGTGTCGTCCGCGTCGAACTGCAAATTTTTGAACGCCCTCAGATCGTCTTCCGAGGTGATATCCCGGAAGGTGTGATTCAGATATTGGTTGTAGCCGACTTCCACCATCTCGGGACGGGCCCCCCCCAACACCGTATCGCTCGCCATCTGGTCGTACTTGACGAAGATGTTGACCTCGACATCATCGTAGAGGATGGAAGACCAAATGTCGCCGGCGCGATCGAAAGCGTCAACAATTTCCGGAGAGGTTCCGAAATCGTGCATGAAGTTGAAAGTTGCGGCCCGCACCGGGGCGGCCAGGGCGATACCCGAAACGACACAAAGCAGATGTAACGGTATCTTTTTCAATTGGATCTTCGGTTTTAGTTGGCTCATTCTGGATAACGTTTGTTACGGTTAATAACTGGTTTTACTTCTTTATTGTAGATAAAAAAAAGGTCGATCCGCACCCCATATAGCGCTACGCGCGGGTGTAGGGTGTAGCCCTTCGACTGCGCTCAGGGCAACGGGTGTAGGGAATAGAAACCGCCTTTACATGGAAGTTTCGAGTCCTGCCCCCCAAACAGAAATGTAAACACACGAGCGATCATTGCTATATATAGCAGTACGCGCTCCTATAGTTACAAAACTTATCAAAGGGAATCGGGAGTAGGGAGATTGATCATTCCCCGCGTGTCACCAGGCCAGCGCACCCCATATCGGGCGAAAATTTAACAATTTAACCCGATTTTTAAAAATGATAAAAATTTCGATATTAGTGACATAAAAAAACCGCAATTTTCCGTAAAAATCCAGAGTTTTTACCGTAACCTTATGGAACAGAAGGATTCTTCATCAAAGCTTCAAAAACGGCGGATGCCGGAGCCGCGAACTGCGATATCAACCCTGACATTCCGGTTTTCGGCATCCGAAGGGGGCGATCGCTTTCCGGACTCTCGAAGTCAGACGGCTATTCTTTTTTGATATACTTCCCTTTAGAATTCAATGCGAATCCCATGCCCGACGAATTCAAGGGAGGACAATCTCGAATGCCGAACTCTACGACTCGCCTGGTGTTCGGGGTGTTATCATCCTGCCTGCTGTCGGCCATCCCCGCCCACGGCCAACCCATCCAAGCCGACAGCACCCTGACTCCCAACAACACCGTCGTCGTCCCCCTCGAACCCGACATCTACGGCATCACCGGGGGAACGGAAGCCGGACCGAACCTCTTCCACAGTTTTCGGGAATTTTCCGTTCCCGAAGTCGGGGGGGCGGTCTTTTTCAACGACAATCCCGCCATTCAAAACGTCATCGGCCGGGTGACGGGTTCCTCAATTTCAGCGATCGAAGGATTCATCGAAGCCGCGGGGGGTTCGCCCAATTTCAATCTATTTCTCCTCAACCCCAACGGGATCGTTTTCGGCCCCAACGCCAGTTTGAATGTCGGGGGCGCCTTCGTCGCCACCACCGCAGATAGCCTGGTTTTCGACAATGGCGGGGAGTTCAGCGCGACGAATCCCCAACCGCCCCTGTTGAGAGTCAACGTCCCCCTCGGACTCCAGTTCGGACAAAATCCCGGCCCGATTTTAGTCCGGGGGGCGGGATTGCCCGGGCCGCCCGACCGGATTCCCCAGGGCAATACGTTCGCCCTGGTGGGGGGAAATGTCACGTTGCAGGGGGCGGCATTGGCGGCGCCGGACGGACGCATTGAGGTGGGGAGCGTCGGCGGCGGGGGGCGCGTGGCTTTGACGCCCCATCCCCAGGGATTTGAGTTCCGGTATGCACCTGGGCAGAATTTACAGGCGATTCGACTCCAGGAGGCTTTGCTCGATGCCAGCGGACCGAATGGGGGGGGAAATATTCAACTGCGGGGAAATACGATCGCGATCGACAATTCCGGAATCTTCGTCGCGCCCTCCCCGATGGCAACTCAACCGGGGGGCGACATCACCCTCCACGCCGATCGCGTTTTGACAATTGAAAATGGCTCGGCCGTCCAAACCATCACCTCGGGTCCGGTCGCGGGGGGAAATATTCGTCTCCGAGGGGAAACGGTGAACGTCCGCAACGGATTGTTGCCTCCGCCGGGAAGTCCCCCCGACACCCCACCCACCCCCACCCAGGTGGCGGCGGAAACGGAAGGAATCGGACGGGGCGGAAATTTGGCAGTTGTAACCGATCTCCTCCAAGTCGATAACTTCGCGCTGATGGGAACGGAAACCCGAGGATCGGGGCAGGGGGGAGATGTCACCATCGAAGCGCGGCGGTTGGGGGTCAACAATTCCCAGATCGGCGCCAACAGTTTGGGCGGCGGCGATACCGGGAATCTCACCGTCAATGTCTCCGAGGCGATCGAATTGCGGGGCAATCTCGGCCGTTTGATTACAGAAACCGGTGCCGGAGGGACTCCCGGCAATATTGTTGTCAATACGGGACAACTCAACATCCAAGGCGGAGCCGGAATCGCCACATCCACTTCCACCTCAACATCTGGACTCCAGGGGAACGTGCGGATCTCGGCAACGGAAATTAATATAGAGGGCGTTTCCCGCGAAGGCACGCCCAGCAGCATCACGACCCGAGTGGAACCGGGAAGTACGGCTAAAGGCGGTGATGTCGCCATCGAAACGGAAGTGTTGCAAATCCGCGATCGCGCCCGAATCAATACCAGCACGGCGGACGGGGGTTCGGGAGCTCCTTCCGGAACCATTTCCATCACCGCCCGCGATCGCATCGACATCCAGGGAAATCTCCAGCCTGATCAAATCAGTACGGGCTTATTGAGTCAAGTCGAACCCGAAGCAACCGGTCGGGGTGGCAACATCGTCCTCAATACCAATCAATTGAACCTACAAGGGGACGGGGCGACCATTTCCAGCGCCACCGGAGGACTCGGAAGCGGGGGCAACATTACCCTCCAAACCGGAGAACTCCGAGTCGGCGGCGGGGCGCAGATCGCCGCAGCAACCCTCGGCGAAGCTCCCGGGGGAACCATCGACGTGATTTCGGAATCGGTTCGACTCGCCGGCATCTCCGCCGACACCCAAAGTCCCAGCGGATTATTCACCTCCACCGGAACCCCCGATCGCCCCGGGGAAGGGACAGCCCGGGCGGGCAACATCCGAGTCCGAACCGGACAACTGCAAATCTCCGACGGCGCCCGTATCTCCGCCTCCAGCCAAAACCTCGGCCGGGGGGGCACCGTCACCGTCAGCGCTTCCGAACAGGTAGAACTGACCGGAACCTCCGCCGACGGCTTTTTCCGCAGCGGTATCTTTGCCGAAGGTCGCAGTTTGGGTTCGGGGGGAAATATCAGTGTCGCCACCCCCAATTTAAACTTGGACCGCGGCGCGACTATCACCGCCGAAACCGCCTCGGACGACGGGGGAAATCTCAACCTCCAGGTGGGAGATACCCTGGAATTGCGCCGCGGCAGTACCATCTCAGCAACGGCGGGGCTGGCCAGCAGCCGGGGAAATGGCGGCAACATCGATATCGTCACCCAGTATCTCTTCGCCCTCCCCCAGGAAAATAGCGATATCACCGCCAACGCCTTTTTCGGCCGGGGGGGCAACATCGATGTCACCGCCGAGGGGATTTTCGGCATCGAATTCCGAGAACAACCCACCCCCCTGAGCGATATGACCGTCAGTTCCGCCTTCGGGGTGGATGGGGTCGTCACCGTCAACAACCCCGACACCGACCCGAATCAGGGTTTGGCGGATCTGCCCGATCGCCCCATCGACCCCACCCGACTCGTCGCCCAAGACTGCCGCCAGGTTCCCGGATTTGCCGACAACCGATTCATCATCACCGGCCGGGGCGGCCTGCCCCCCAACCCGTCCGACGTTTCTAGTTTTCAGACACCATTAGAAGACTTGGGCGAAATTGCATTAGAAGAACGAGATTCCGTCACAACCCGCAACACCGAAGCATCGCCCCCCAAGACTTCTATTGCTCCTCCCGTCGAAGCCCGAGGATGGGTCGTCCATCCCGATGGTAAAGTTATCCTAGTCGCCCACGCCTCCGGTCAACCCGTCTCCATCCCCTGGCTGGCTCCTCAATGTCGAACAATTAACAATTAATCATTGATAATTGATAATTATGAAAGATAATGTTGTGAAGGATAAGTCGTTTTTGTTTGCGTTGCGGATTGTTAGATTGACGCGATATCTGAATATTGTTAATGACAGCAATTTTCAAGTCTGTGAGGTACGCTGGCAAATTCAAAGTCCCCATCCCCCCCTACCCCCCCTTTGTAAGGGGGGAGTTCAAGGGGGATTTAGGGGGATCGTCCGTATCGTATTGGATCGAAAACTGCTATATATCAGATCCGGTTATTTACCCGCCCCCCCTCGATCCCCCCCCAGCCCACCTTTTCAAGGGGGGAGCCGGAATTGGCTTTGACTTCTGGGTATTTACCGGATTCGATATTATTAATTGTTAATTATTAATTGAATTATGAACAGTCGTCCTTCAATTGTTAGCCTTTTAGTTTTGTTGGGTTTGTCGGCTAGTCTCCTCCTGTCGGATGGCATCCGATCGCCCGCCACTGCCAAAATTGCGGGGGCGGAAACGGAGGTGGTCGCCCAAGTGGAGGACGGGGTGCGACAGGAACAGCAGGGGCGCGATCGCTACGAACTAGGGGATTTTGAAGGGGCGATCGCGATCTGGAAATCCGCGGCGACTATCTACGAAACCGAGGGATATCCCATTTCTCGGGCGCGGGTGTTGAGCAACCTTTCTTTGGCTTATCAACAGTTGGGATTGTGGCGGGAGGCGAGGGAGGCGACGCAGGAGAGTTTGAATTGGCTACAAAATTCGGGCAATCAGGGAACATCGGTTCGGGCTCAAGCGTTGAATACCCAGGGGAAATTAAATTTGGCGACGGGAAACGCGGAAGAAGCCCTCGCCAATTGGGAGTTGTCCCAAAAATTTTACGCCCGGAGTCGGAATCGAGACGGCGTATTGCAAGCTCGAATCAATCAGGCGACCGCCTTAGAGCAACTCGGACTGTTTCGCCGCTCCCTGCAAGTGCTCACCGACGTGAATACCGACCTACAGGAACGAGAACTTTCCCCCCTGCAGGCGACGGTCTTAATTCGATTGGGAAATCTCCTCAATACCCTGAGTCGCCCCAATGATGCCCGAGAGGTTTTGGAGCGGGGGTTGGCAGTGGCTTTGGATTTGGAATTAAATTCCGAACAAATATCAGCTTTGCTGGGTTTGGGAAATGTGGCGCGATCGCTCCAAGATGCTTCGACTGCTTTCGATTATTATCAACAAGCCCTCGCTTTGTCTCCCGACCTCAACCAGCAAGTGGCGATCGAATTGGCTCGACTAGACCTTTTGGTGAATGCCGAAGATTGGGAAGCGGTGGCGGAATTGTTGCCCGAAACCCTGGCAAACCTCGATCGCCTCCCTTCGAGTCACCGGAACATTTATTCTCGCCTCAATTTGGGACAAGCCATGTCGGCGTGGAAACGGGCGACGGAACCGAACTCGTCCAGGGAAATGATTCTCGATCTTTATAGTACCGCCGCCCAACAGGCGATCGCACTGGGCGATCGGCGGGCGGAAGCCTACGCCCTGGGTTATTTGGCAAACGTCTACGAGGAAACCCGACAATTGCAACTCGCCGAACGCCTCACCCGAGACGCCCTAATTTTGAGCCAGGGAATCAATGCCCCGGATATCGCCTACCGCTGGCTGTGGCAGTTGGGGCGCATCAAAGGGCTGCAGGGACAGAAACAAGAGGCGATCGCAGCCTATTCCGAAGCCGTCACCCTGTTGAGTTCCCTCAGCGAAGATATCGCCGCTTTGGGCCGAGAATTTCAGTTCTCCTTTCAAAATAGCATCGAACCCGTATATCGGGAATTGGCGAGTTTGTTGCTCGACTCGGCACCGGGAGAGTCCGTCAGCCAGGACAATTTGGCAGCCGCCATCAACGTGATGGAGTCCCTGCAAGTTGCCGAACTGGATAACTTTTTTCAGGCGGCTTGCGTGGTGGCAGAACCCCGAAAGATCGACGAAATCGATTCCCGGGCGGCGGTGATTTATCCGATTATTTTGAGCGATCGCCTGGAAGTCATTCTCCGCACATCCCGCGGCCCCCTCATTCACCGTCGCATTCCCGTCGCCAGTTCCGAAGTCGAAAATGCGATCGACCGACTCTCCAAAGGTTTGGTGATCCGCTCCCGCCGCCAATTTTTCCAACCCGGACGACAACTCTACGATTGGCTGATCCGCCCCTTCGCCGACCCCCTCAATCCGGAAGAAATTAAAACCTTGGTATTGGTTCCAGATGGTCCCCTGCGAAATATTCCGATCGCGACCCTTTATGACGGGGAAAACTACCTGATCGAAACCTACAATATCGCCGTCACACCTGGCTTACAACTCCTTTCTGCCCGCTCCATCCAACAGTTAGATTTACAGATTTTGGCGGCCGGACTCACGGAAGAACGGCAGGGGTTCAGCCCCTTAGATTACGTCGAAGAAGAAATGGAAATTCTCAAAGCGGAAACGTCGAGTAAGATTCTACTTAATCAGGAATTTACCAGCGCATCCCTCAGACAAGAATTTGAATATTCCAGCTATCCCATCGTTCACTTTGCCACCCACGGTCAATTTAGTTCCCAACTCGACGAAACCTTTATTCTGGCCTGGGACAGCCGCATCAGCATTCTCGAATTGGATACCTTATTGACCGAAAAAACCCTCGACGGTCGCAATCCGATCGAACTGCTGGTTCTCAGCGCCTGCCAGACGGCTTCGGGAGACGATCGCGCCGCTTTGGGACTGGCGGGAATGGCCGTCAGGGCGGGCGCCCGCAGCACGGTCGGAACCCTGTGGTCGGTGAACGACCAGGCGACCAGCGAGTTGATGAGTCAATTCTACCGATTTTTGAATCAAAAGAACCTCACCAAAGCGGAAGCTTTGAGGGCGGCTCAACTGGAATTACTGAACAATGAATTCTACGATCATCCCTTTTACTGGAGTCCCTACATTTTAGTCGGTAATTGGCTGTAATATTTGCCCCGTTCAAATCGGAGAAATCCCCCCTTCTCCCCCAATTCTCCCCCCAATTCTCCCCCCAATTCTCCCCCCAATTCTCCCCCCAATT
>NZ_JAYFER010000258.1:0-456 GCF_055795065.1 Lyngbya sp. CCY1209 | reverse complement strand
ATTTAAGTCTTATCGAGAACTTTCTAAGAAGTACAATAAGGGGGAATTAGCAAACAAACCTCAACTGCCTAAGTATCGCAAAAAAGGAGGAATGGGAGTAGTAACTTATCCCAAACAAGCTTTAAAACTAGAAAAAGGCAGGGTAAGATTACCTTTAGGAAAGAAAGTCAAAGCCCTTTTTAAGATTGATAGTTTTTTCCTAGACTTTCCGACAAATCTTGAGTTTAAAGAAATCAGGGAGATTAGGATTCTACCTCGCAATGGTTGCTTTTATGTCGAATGGGTTTATGAGTTAAAAGCGACTCAACCTCAGTTAGACAAAAACAAAGTTTTAGGTATAGACCACGGAGTTGATAACTGGTTAAGTTGCGTTTCTAATGTAGGGACAAGTTTCATTATTGATGGTAAGCATCTTAAGTCAAAAAACCAATGGTACAACAAACAAGTAGCCACAAT
>NZ_JAYFER010000257.1:0-239 GCF_055795065.1 Lyngbya sp. CCY1209 | reverse complement strand
CGTTATCAGACATGGGTAAACCACAACATTAGTAGACGGATTGTTGACTCTGCATATTCAGCGAATCAGGCCATTGCGCTGGAAGACTTGACCGGGATTCGGGAGCGCACCAACCTACAGCGTAGAAGCAAAACTGAGCGTAGACGTTCCAATAGTTGGGCGTTCTATCAACTCAGGATGTTTATCGACTACAAAGCAACGGCTAAAGGTGTCCCCGTTGTTCTGGTGAACCCTGCGTA
>NZ_JAYFER010000256.1:0-297 GCF_055795065.1 Lyngbya sp. CCY1209 | reverse complement strand
AGCTTAACCCCACGCCAGAACAAGCTCAAAAGCTTGATCAAACTCTGGTGGCGTTTGCTGATGCTTGCAACTACGTCAATGAAACAGTCAACCCCAAAATCAAGAATAAGAACCGGATTCAGGCAGAGACCTATAAAGAAATCCGCAGTCGATTTAGCTTGTCAGCGAATTTGGCTGTAAGGGTTTGTGCGAGGGTAGCTGCCAATCGCAAGGTAGGCAAGCCAGTTAAGAGCTTTAAGTCCACATCGGCGGACTATGACGCTCGTATCTTCAGCTATCGAGAAAACGACCAGTCTG
>NZ_JAYFER010000255.1:0-203 GCF_055795065.1 Lyngbya sp. CCY1209 | reverse complement strand
GCAGATGCCTGGATTCTCCTCTCCCACGGCAGTCGCCGTCCCGGCGGAAATCAACCCGTCGAACACCTCGCCGCCGAATTGAGAGCCACCCCCGCCTACTGGTCCGTACCCCCCGATCTCGAATCGCGGATTCAGGAATTGGCCGACGCCGGATGTGAAGCGATCGGCATCATCCCTTATTTTATATTTTCCGGCCGCACCAC
>NZ_JAYFER010000254.1:0-12187 GCF_055795065.1 Lyngbya sp. CCY1209 | reverse complement strand
GTATGCCATACGCCCCTACAAAAATGCGATCGCTCGTTTGGGTTTTATGCGTCAAATGGGGGCGATCGCCAAATTTTCAGAGTGCGATCGGTTTGATCAAACCCATTTCTATATTTCAACCGACATTTACGCCATCATAAATTCATCCAGATCGTCAGTAGAGCGAATAATGAGGGAATCCTCAACACCCATTGTTTCGGCAAGAGTAACACTAGCTGCCAATCTCAAAGATGTATTTAACTCTTCATCAAAAGCCAGATTAATCAATGTTTCCAATTTATCGAAATATTGATTTAACTGTTCGATAAATTTTCGATGCTCGACATCGAGCTTGTGTAATATGTAATTAACCCTAGATTCGATTTTATCGATCAGTTCATTTTCCGAATTTTGAAAATAACTTTTCAAAGCTGATGCAACTATTTTTCCTGATATACTTCCTACAAAAGCGCCCAACATGGGAATCGGTATAATTGCCTGTCCTGCAACCGTCGCCAAACCAACAATTGCCGCATCTGTCGCGACAAAAAATGAAAGTTCGGCAAACTGATCGCTGTTGATTTGACCTTGATGGTATTGTTGAACTAAATCTCCAATCCCAACTAATCCACTGACCATTGCACCAGCAAAAGGAGCAGCAAGATCCGTGGCATTTGTTAATAGGTATAGGGTTCCACCTGCAATCCCTCCTTGCAGCGTTCCTTTGCCAGTTTCAATGCCTACATCCTGCCAATCGGCTAAAGTAAAGTCTCCAATAAATGGATTTTTTCCTTCTTGAAACTTGATCCAGAAAGCCTGAGCTAAACGAACTCCTCCACCCGCCACTGCACCCCAAGCTGCCGCCTTTCCCAATCCTTGAATTGAAGGTGAGTTTTTGAGTTTTTCTAAATCTTGAAGATCTTGTTTTGTGGATTTCAGATCTTTTTCCCTAGAATCTAGAGTTTGATCAATTTTACCTTTCTGAACTTCATCATATGTGGCATTTCCAGGTTTGATCACATCTTCGACATCGCGACCAGTCACTTGACCGATCTCATCAATTTTTCTCTGAATTGTCCGGATCGATTTTTCGCTCAGATCGGAATTGCTAATCTGACCCGTCTCGCGAAGTTCTTCAAGTTGCTGATAATAATCCTTTGGGATGTGATATTCACTATTTCCTTTTGCAAATTCAGGATATTTTTCGCTATGGTCTAAAATGTGATCGAGCGTCTTGTTAAGGCTCTGGATATATTTGGACTGAACGTCAACTCCATCAACTCGATAGTCTACCGAAGCTGTCCTTTTTATATTCTCAAAAGTTGCGCTTGGCGAACGTCCACAAAGAATATCATATGCCCGTGTAACTCCCACATGAACTTGCTCGGCAATTTCTCCATGCTTTGTGTTTTCGTTGCCCAAAATATTTTGTGAATTTCCTACAAAATCCCGTATGACTTTCATTTCACCCATTGCAGATGAATAAGCCCCATCAAGCTTTTGTAGTGATGCTTGCAGGTTGTCGGCACGAATGCTTTTATCTGAAGCCGACCAAGCGCCGGCAACCTGAGCAGCAATATTGACATCTAAAGGTCGATTTTTATCTCGGCTCATAATTAAATTTTATGATTGAGAAGTTTGCCAAGAGAACGAATACAGTTAATAAGTGACCCGAAAGCTTCTTTTTTCTCTTGAGAAAACTGTCGGTAATCTCTGGGGGCTTCTTTCAGGAAGTAGAGGAGCTGTTTCAAGCATTTATCAGCGAGATTTTTGATTTCTTCTGCAATTTTTTTGACTTCCAAATCGACCTTTTTAAGGTAAATTATGTCCTTGTTGACTTCAAGACGTTTTTCTGTCGCTTCTTCTGCAACTTTGGCATTACTTTGATTCACAAATATGCCCGAACCGACAAGCGCAACCCCACCGATTGTCCAACCAACCGGACCAGCCATTGCCAGCAAAGCATTTCCAGCAGCCATACCGCCACCTCCCGCAGCTAAAGCACCTCCTCCGAGCCATGCAAGAGCGGCATTGGTTGCTGCTGCACCGGATAGAGAAGCGATCGCAGTCCCAGTTGAAGCCGTCCCAAATGTGGTAGCAACCGCCATTGCAGCGGTAGGGCCGAAAGCCGCAACTCCTACCCCGGCTGCAACACCAGCCGCACCAGATCCGGTAGCAACTTGGGTGGAAGCAGATGACTTTTGTTTGACTTCTTGGACAGTTTTAAGAAAACAATTAACTTGATAGCGAAATTCAGAAACAGCTTTATCGAATTCTTTCGGAGAGTTCGACAAAGTGTTGACATATAATTCAACTGATTCGATAACTTCAGAAGCCACTCTCTGGCGTTTTTTGAATAGATCAATGCTGGCTTGCTTGACTTGTTCTCGAATAACTTCATGTTCTTTGACGGCTTCCTGAAGTGCTTCTATGGCTTTACGCTTTCTGGTGAAATGTAGCATAATTTTTAGAGGTGATAAGGTGAACTTCCTATTTATGATTGTAAGTCTACTTTCGGAAAAAACAATCAGTATTTTCACGTAATTTTGGTTTTTTAAGATATCATCTAGATCGGTGAAAATACTGAGATTTTTTCGGGTCAATTAGCCATTCATTATCTCCAAACATTGGATTGACATTATTGGCGATGTTTGATAGAGGCGTTTCGTAAAACGCCTCTCGGTAACTAACTTGCCATTACAGACATTCAACTCGATATTTTTCCGAAACCTTGGGGGGCGCATTGGAAACATTTGGAGATGTTTTCCGACTTGCTGATTTCAACTGGGACAAGCCATCTTCCAAATAACGCAACTCTGCATAGAGTTGATTCAAGGTAACTTTTTGCTGTTCGAGAGGTATGAGCATTTTTTGTGCTTCATCACCCTGGCTTTCTTGTTGCCAAACCAGCGATTCGAGTTCCAACTGAAAGTTCTCGATATAATCTTCAATTTGTTTTGCAGCGGCACTGAAATCTGCATTAACTTGTTTGTTGATAACGCGATCAATGACAACTTTGCTGTTCTGGATTTGTTCGTCAATACTCTTCTGAATCAATTCGCAAATGTACACCAAATCGATTTCATGGACGACCTGAAAAACATCGATAATTTCCGGATCGCGACAGGAACGATGCTTGACCTCCTTATCCACGATTTGAATTTCTGACAAAATACGATCTACTTTTTCATCGATTACTCCTTCAAAGTTCAATTCGGGTATGAGAATCGGATCGACGTTCAATTTAATATCCAAAGACTGTCCCAAGTATTGAGAGAGCTCATCAGAGATTGATTGCATCTTGTTTTGAATTTCATCGGCTAATTCTTGGCGAATCTGAGTCCCTTCTCGGATCATACTGTCTTGAGTTTTTACCCACAGATCTTGCAAGTGCGGAGCACAATAATCGTTGACAGCTTTCAAGATTTGTTGAGCATCATTTTTGTTATTCAGGCGAATTTTATACTTTTGATTCTCGCTTACATTGATGCGATCAAAAAAGTTGTTAAAAACTTTAAAAATCCCATCTATCAAACCTCCAGAGGACTGTTTTGACCGCGACACAAGAGACTCTGCAAGTTGCTCGATTTCTTGCCGAATGTTGGTTTTTGCTTGAGTGGCAAATTGTTGCAACCCATTGTCATAACGTTCGATTAACTCGGATTCGCGATTTTTGATCGACTTTTTTAATGTCAAAATTTGTTGATTCGCACTGTCGGCTTTTCCGGCATATTCATTAACTTTTTGTTTGAGATCTTCGAGTCCCATTGTCAAACCTTGAATTTTGGTATTGAGACTGTCTTCGATCCCCTTCCCAGTTTTATCGAATCGAACTAAGACATCTTCCAAAAGATTGACCCCCGCATTCTGGGTGATCGTTTGAATGAGTTTTTCTTCAATCTTGGGAATTTCGCTATCTAATAAAGCTTGAGGTGCAATTTTATCAGGTGCGGGGATAATTGTCTGACCCTGTTCGTCTTTGATGCGGTAAGGAGCAGTAAAGAAGTTCTCGAAATCCTCGATATCTGCTTTGGTCGCCGTCCCGTTGATGATCAACTTTGCGAGCAAACCTTTCCGCGAACTGGCGGGAAAAACCATCGGGTTGGCAAATCCAAACTCTATGAACTCGTTTTTTAAATAATCGACGACAGTATCAATCTCTGGATCTCGCTCCGATTTCAAATCGATTTTGTTGAGGACAAAGTAAACCTTATTTAAAATCTCAGGACGATTGTTCAGCACTTCTTGGAATAGATCGATAATGGCATGATCTTTATAAGAAGTGTAATCCAGAACAAACACCACGACGTTGCAGGTGCGTAGAGTTTTCAAGGTGATTTCCTTCAAAGAAACTTGATCGAGTTCATTGAAAGATTTCCATTCGTTGGGTCCGGGAGTATCGATGAGGGTGAAACCGGACAGCGAGGGGAGTTGGCTGATGGCTTCAATGGGATGGTCTACTTCAAAACGAATGACGCGATCGCAGTTTCCCATTTTGCGAATTTGCCGGGTTCGTTCTAAAAACTGTTGTTGAATTTTTGTTGCGTTTCCTTCTGCCAGTAGGATCGGCTTTCGTGCTCCTTCTCGGTATTCCACTAGGCGAGGCGTTTGTGTCTCGTCAATATGCCGAATTTCCGTTGTGCAAATGGTACAGGCTGCATTTTCGCTGGCTAAAATATCTGCACCGATGACCGAATTTAAAAAAGTGCTTTTTCCGGCTTTCATCGGCGCGACCACCGCCACTTTATACTTCTGATCGCTGAGATCTTGCAACGTTTTTTGAAGGTCTTCTTCGGTCGATCGCAAGACATTTTGTCCTTCGATCGCAAAACCAGATCGCACTTCTTGAAGAAACTGAAAAAGTCGTTTTCCCGTTTTATCGACGTTCTGATAAAGCTGTTGAAATTCTTGAGATGACATGATTGATTATCCTGAAGAAAGACAGACGTTTGCTCGTCTATGTGGGTCTACAATTTTTGTATTTCCATTTCCGCAATTCTGCGAAAAAAATAATCAGATTTGCTGCGACACCCAGTCCGACGACATTTCACGATTATTGGAGCAACAGTTGCTCTTGCCTCATAGCCAGGACTTTATTCTTTGCCCAGTAATAACTCGGCACGAATATCAGTTCTTCATTGAGTTCGCAGAGTACCCCATTGGTGATATCAACTGCCTCCTTAAATTTACGGAGAACGGGTAATGTCGGATCGCGATCGATGTCATACATCAGCGACATCAGATGTTGCTGTAATCGCAGAGCTAACCGCAGTAGATCTTTTTCCATTTCATCTAAAGCGTGTTGTCGTGTTAAGTCACTAATTAACTTTGTATTGGAATCTGCTAATTCATAATATCGCCGTTCTAAATCAGCGTACTTTTGGGTTAACTCGTTGGCAACTTTTCGGTGATGCTTGGCGGCTTGCCTATCTTTTTCGCCGACAGCGTGAGCCACGAACGCCCCCGCCACTGCTCCGACGGCTGCACCAACCAAACCACAAATCACAGGAAAAACCATCGTCAAAATCTCCAACTTAATATTTAATAACCGGGAAGCAACGAACGATTTTGAAAACCACCGAATTGGGGGCGTTGTGTTCCGTCCGGTATCGCCCCCAAAGATTGCGCGATCGCCCTCGATTCCGCGTACCGTTTCAAGGCTCCCTCGATTCCCGGTTCACAGGGGCGATCGTGGATGTAATCGTTCACCGCTTTGGCTTCGTCCAAAAATGCCAGATTTCGGCGGTGTTGCTCGATCAACTCATCTTCGATACTTTGCAGGTGTTCCAACTCCTGACGGGTGAGGGATTCGTAATACCTGCGAACTTCCTCTTTATGGCTTTCGAGAATGTGGAAGAACTCGTAAACCATTCCCGCCGCCCCAACTGTCAACAATACAGGGGAAGCAGCACTCAGAGCCATTGCGATGGGGGGACAGGCGGCGGCGAGGGTAGTCACCGTAAATGCGGACACACCCCCCACAGTGCCACCAACCACCGTATCTTTCAGAGTGTGGGCGATCGCATCCGTCTCGGAAATTTCGCCCCGCACCACCCGCAAAGCGTTCGTCAGTATCGAAAAAGGAGCCGTCGTCACCGCACCAATCGCGGCTCCCATTGGTATGGCTTGAATTCCGGCTTTGACGGCCCCCGTAATATTGTCAACGTGCCACTTAGCGCCCAGTTTTGCCTGTTCTTTCGGAGTCATATTTCGCCCGCCCCGAGCTCGGTTCGCCTGGGAGTTTTCCCACGTCATATTGTTGGGATGATCCGAACCCCCCTGTTTGTGCGCCCGGATGTGGCTGGCATCTTTATCGGACAAATATTGCCGGGTGTTCTCAGCGGCGGCTCGGGCATCAACTCCCGCCCGTTGCGAGGGGGGAACCTTCCCCAACATCTCCGTCGCCTGCGCCTCGGTTCTGCCGATGTCGCCGCGGACTCCGCCCCAGGACATTCTGTCTCGGGTAGATTTGGACAGGTCGCCGAGTTTCGCGTGGCGGACTCTTGCCTGGGATGCGGCATTAAACGCCGCGTTACGCTTCGATTGTTCTGACAAGTTCAAAGGACTCCTGATAACCCTATGTTTAAGGATAGCCTCAATTTGCAGTGTATTCCTTCAGTAGAATTACCGAAATTCAGACGATATGACAGACTGTATATTCGGGCGATCAACCCCATGTCATAGGCTTCAGATTAGCGATCGCACCCCACCCCGCACCTCCGCCGATGTGATACTTTGCGGTCCGGCACATCCATCCGCGATATCAACCCCGTCGGGGCGCAACCCTTGCACCCTCCCCCCCACCTATTGCCCGACCCCAAATTTATGGAGTAGAATGGAACCGTCCCCTCCAGTAGGGGAAATCCTTCGCGTTTCAACCAATCTAAAACCACCTCATGTCATACTTGCAAGACTCGTCATCGTCCAAGATGGGGTTAATCGGGTTAATTGCCGCCGCGATCGCCACCGTACTCCTCTGGCAATTCTCCTGGGGAAATTATATCCTCTATCCCTTTTCAATATTGGCGACCTGGTTCCACGAAATGGGGCACGGACTGACCGCCATTTTACTCGGCGGAGACTTCCACAAATTAATGTTATTTTCCGACGGTTCCGGCGTCGCTTCCAGTTCCGTCTCCTTCGGCGGGCGGCTGGGACGAGCCTTGGTTTCGATGGGGGGTCCGCTGGGTCCAGCCGTCGCCGGGGGAATCTTCATTTTATCCGGCCGCCGCGCCAAAACCGCCCACTGGTGTTTGATGGTCTTGGGTTGTGTGATGCTGCTGTCCGTGTTCCTGTGGATACGGACTTGGTTCGGCGCGATCGCGATTTCTTTGTGGGGATTTTTGATATTATTCCTGGCGTTTGAAACCCCCAAAAAAATCCAGGCTTTCGCGATACAATTTATGGGGATGCAGGCGATCGTCAGCACCTACCACCAAAAGGATTATTTGTTCGGCGGCGGCGCGGTCAATATCAACGGCGGCCATTTGGTATCCGACACCGGCAAACTGGCTGAATATTTGTTCCTGCCGCACTGGTTTTGGGCGGCGGTAATTATGGTCATTTCCGCTTCCATCTTTTGGTTCAGCCTGAAAATTACCTACGGTTCCGACGACGGGGAGATTTGATGTCGAAAAATTGCCGTCAGTTGCAACCGCCGCTATAATTGCAGTACGTCCGCCACTCGGTTCAGTCCCATGGTTCACACCGACCTTTACAAAGACTTACCCACCAGCGACGAACTCCCCTGTTCCGACGATACGCCAGTGGATAACGAAGACCAAAATTTTATCCCCAATTATCTGTTCTTTCTGTTGGAATTCATTTGGAAAGAGCGAAATGACTGGTATTTTGCGGTGGATATGGGTGTCTATCACACCACCGGAGTCAGCCCGAAAGTGCCCGTCGTCCCCGACGGTTTCCTGAGTTTGGGCATTCCCCGTCGCCAGCCCGGTAACAAGTCCCGCAAAAGTTATGTGGTTTGGGAGGAAGGGGGCATCGTCCCGACATTGGTGCTGGAGGTGGTGTCCGGGACTCCGGGAGGCGAATACGACGAGAAACTGGCGATTTACGAAAAGCTGGGGGTGCTGTATTATATTATTTACAACCCCGAATACTGGCAACGCGATCGCCGTGAGCCCTTCGAGGTCTACAAATTGATCGACGGGGCATATCGGCAACAAATCGGCGAACCCTACTGGATGCCGGAAATCGGTTTGGCGATCGGTCGCAGTCGCGGTATCGTGGGGGGTATCGATCGCGAAATTCTCTCCTGGTTCGACCCAAACCGCGATCGCTATTTGTCCGCAGAAGAACAGGCCCGACAAGCCCAAGCCGAAGCCCGACAAGAACGACAAGCCCGTTTAGCCGCCGTCCCCCGATTGTATCACATGGGATTGACCGCCGAGCAAATCGCCACGGCTTTGGGCTTATCAATAGATGCGGTCAACGAACGGTTGAACGACAATGATAGAGCCGGCAACAGGCAATAGGCAACTGCTCCAGAAGGCAACAGGAAAACCAATCGTTCCCCGTCGGGGTTTCGGGGACAATCCACGCCACCCGCTTTTCTCACTTTGTTATCTCACATTGTGATATACTGCTCCACCTCTGGCCTATTCCCCGATCAAAACTGCCTCCGTTCGCCGTAACTCAACAGCATCTCCAAACTCACCAGGCGATTTTTCCAACTGCTGACCTGGTAGGGTTTTTCCCGAGCTTGCAGGGTCATCGCCCGCGTAAATTGAGCCTTGAAACTGACCAATTCTCGCTTCGCCTCCCGCAGGTTTTGAGACGAGGGAGACTCCGCCAACGCTTCCAGGGCTGCCGCCAAACTTTCCGCCTTCGCGTTCAGGGATTTGAGTTCGGCATCTCTGATCCAGAGTTGGTCATTTGCGAGTAAGAAACTCCACTCCCGTTTCAGTGCCAAATAGCGGGAGAGGGCGGCTTTGTACGGTTCGCGGTAGGGAACGATCGCACTATCCGACGCCTTGCCATTTTGGGTGCGGCGGAAGAATCCTTGCAGGTTATTGTCGATGGTTTCCACCGCAAAAATCGAATAGCCGCCGGCGGGCAGATCCCGCAGGGCTTGAATTTGGTCGATCGCCACGATATTCGGAATTTCCAACAGTTTCACCGACGGGGCGATCAGAGTCCCCCGCAACATTTCCGGGCGGGTGAGGGGTTCGGCGATGCGCTGCAGGCGGTTGGTATCCAAAGAATAGGTCATGGGGACGATCAGATCCACATATCCTTCCCGAGCCCAAACTTCCCAATGCTGTTGAATTTGGCGGATGCGTTCCGCTTCCGGGTGGGGGAAGACCGCCACGGACAAAATCACGTCGGGATAGTTGAGTCGCAGCAGTTGTTGAACCTCCGCCACGAAACTGGTAATTTGGTCAGCCCGAAATTGTACCCACCGCTGCCACATCGTGGGGTTGCTGGGGGTAATCGTCACCGGATCGACCCCCGTCATTTGTTTGAATTGCGATCGCGCGGCGATGCCATAGCCGAAATTGAAATTCCGGTTCGGGTCTTGAAACGGATAGCGGATGTAGTCCAGTTGGATGCCGTCAACGTCGTAGGTGCGGGCAATTTCGCCCACCACCCGCAACAGATAGCTGCGGACCTCCCGATTCGCCGGGTCCAAATAGGCCTTGCGATCGTTTTCGTGCCAGGTGCGGGCCCGATTGTCCAAATTCGCCCAGTCCGGATGGGCGGACAACACCGGACCGAGATAGGTTTCCGGCTGTCTGACGAGGGGGTTGTGCCGCTGGTTGGCGGTGGCGAAGGTCCAAATCCAGGCGTGCAACTCCATATCCCGTTCGTGGGCGAGTTTCACGGCGGCGGCGAGGGGGTCCCAACCCACCGTCAGGGGATTTTGTTCCGGGGCGACCCGGGAGGGGTAGATGGGATATCCGGCGTTGAGGGTTTCAAAAAAGACCGTGTTGATGCCGGCCTCCGCGAGGCGGTCGAACACCTGCCGCAGTCCCGCTTCTCCCCGGGCGGCGACGATGGTTCCCCGGTCCAGCCAGACGGCCCGAATTTCCGCCCCGGCCCGTTCCCCGTCCGTGGGATAATATCGCCACAGTTGTTGTCGGGCCTCCAGCCACAGTTTGCGGGCGGCGGCCCAGTTTTGCTGGGCGACCAGTTGGGGGAATTGGGCGATCGCTTCCTCGGCTTGGGCGATCGCATCCCGGGCGGGTTTGGGCACCGCCGCGATCGTCTGCATCCCGGCAACGGCGTCGTCGAGTTGGGCGGACGCCACTTGCAAGTTGATCGGCACGTCCCCGGAATAGGAAGCAATAAGGGCATTTTCAAACCGACCCAGCAAATTCGCCAATTCTTCCTTCATGGAAATGGCGGTGGCGTTGTCGATGGGTTCGTCCCCCGGTTGCACCTCCAGGGCGGGGGGGGCGGACTGTTGGGACGGATCGGTGAACAGTTCCAACAACGACGGGCGGGGGTTGAGGGGACCCGAACGGCGATCGCTCATTTGGGCGGGTGGTGCGGGCGGCGGCGTTTGAATCGTCGTGGCGGGTTGGGCGGGAGTTTCCGGCGGCGGCGTTTGAATGGCGGCGGTCTGCGGTGCGGCTTGTCCTCCCCCGGTGCCCATCGTGTAACGCCCGATCGCCGCCTGCAACCAGGCCGCATCCACTTCGGGAGATTCGGACTGTCCCCAGTGCCACCCTAAATAGATGGCCTGTTGGGTGGCGATCGCGGCGGCGGAGTTTGTGCTACCTTCCCAGACGCCGGCGGTGTAGCTTTGCAGCGTCGCGGGAATTAACACGCCACCCGGAACCGTGGCTTCCGTGTCCGACGTCGGCGCCCAGTCGGTGACGCTGTGGCAGACGCGATCGCGGCAGCGGCCTTCTTGGGCTTCCGGTCGGGCGGGATTGCTGAGGGGAAAGGCCCAGTAGGACCCCAGGAGCGATCGCAGCAGTTGGCGGGCTAAAGGCGTGGAGCGGTTCCCCACCGGGCCGCTGGCGATCAGCCGCCCCCCCTGTTTGACCCACTGTTCCAGGATGCGAATTTGGTCGGTGGTCAGCACTTCTACGTTGGGGAGAAACAGGACTTTGATCCCCTGCAATGCTTCCGGGCTATCGATCGCGTCGATATCGATCGCCCGGTGGCGGATGTCACTCGTTTGCAGCCGCCGTTCCACCTGGGTCCAGTCGGCGGCATTGCTCGGCGATCGCACCACCCCCAGCACAGTTTCGGCGCGGACGGGGGCGGGAAAATAGATGCTCAAATTGACGAGAATGCCGATGAGGGAACCGAGGAGGACGGATTGGCGATCCGGTCCCGTTCGCTGGTGAGTCATGGATTTGGGGAAGATGAACGTTGGTAATCCTTGCGGGCGATCGGTGGGATTGCCCGGATCGGCTCGCGATCGCCCGATCCTCTGGGAATTCCCCATCAATTCTACCGGAAAGGGGCGATCGGTTCCAAACCATTCGGCCTCCCGGTGCGATCGGTTCGGAGGGTTGGTTCAATTCGGCTGTTCTCCCCAATTCCGAGGCAAGAAACTGGGTTTCTATCTGAGTTTTGGCTATGCAATAAAAGCCACTCTCAGAAACCCGGTTTCTCCATGTCGGGGCGAAAGCCCTTCGCCCTCGGCCCCCGAGGCTCGATATTAACCAAAACTAATCAATTTCTACCTAACCTTTTGTTTTCAAAAATTATCTGAGAAAATAATAAAAAAATTATTGCAAATTTCTCTCAAACAGTTGACGGCAGCATGGGGGTTCTGGTACAGTTGACGAAACGGCACCCAAGGGGTTCTTGTGTCCAATCGCCAAACCAGAGGCTACAACCCCCATTCCTTCGCGAAATATCCAGATTTTCCCGAAAAAATGAAATTCCCCGACGCACCAATTTTTCGAGTCCCCGGGGACGGGGCTTGACAAAATTGTTAACTTGTGCATTGAGACGGGGTGCGATCGCAAAATTGCCCCCAAATTGTCCATATTTCCCATTGACAAATCCCCCCACTTGACCTATTCTTAAATCATGGGAGAATGTGCCGACATATATATAGCTTTTCAGACCCAATCAATCCCCGCCAAATTGCTAAGGGCAGGATTCAGAATTCTATCTCCCGTTCCAATTCATCTAGCAGTTTTTGCCGTCACTCGCCCCCCTAGCCCCCCAATTCTGGGGGGAACAATAGAATTAGGCGATCGCACTCGCCCCCCTAGCCCCCCAA